>CAZMPV010000123.1:0-7753 GCA_964567985.1 uncultured Gemmatimonadaceae bacterium | reverse complement strand
TCCGCCCCGCCTCGATGCGCTCGGCGGTGGGGAAGATGTTCTCCGACCACATGGAGTTGTCGAGGGTGGTGGTCAGGCCGTAGGCCAGGTAGCCGGCCACCTCGTAGTCCCGCCGGGGCCGGTGGCCCCTGTGCTCCCGGTAGTGGTGGGCGTGCATGTCCACCAGCCCCGGGACGATCGTCTTCCCCGAGGCGTCCACGGTGCGGTCGGCGTCTGATGTGTCGCACTCCCCGGCGGCGCCCACGCACCGGAGCCGGCCGTCGTCGGCCACCACGACCCCGTTCTCCATCACGGAGCCGTCGTGGGGGAGGACGATCCGGGCGCCGGCGATGGCGATCACGCCGGCGGGCCGGTCCTTCTCCACGGTGAAGTCGATCCGGGTGGTGTCCTTCGCACCGGTCTCCGGCCGGTAACTGAAGTGACGATTGCCGCTCCCGTACTCCAGGAGCTCGTTCTCGAGCCACCGGACCCAGAGCCCTCCCTCCCGGCTGACCTGGGTCACCGGGAACGGCGGGTCGCCGCCCTTGTCCACGTGGATCGGATCGCCTCCGGCTCCGGCCGGGGGGAAGGGCATCACGTAGACGTTGTCCCCCTCCTGGAAGGCGATGCGGTCGCCTTCGGGCGAGGGGACGATCTCGTCGGCGTGGGGCAGGGTCAGGTGGACCCTCCGCCCGGAGCCGTCCGGCCGGACCGAGACCAGGCCCATGACCGTGTCGTCCTGCCCCTCGACCTCCATGGCCTCGGGGTAGTAGATCCGACCGTCGGGCCCGTAGGAGGCCTGGACGATGGCCCGGCGGGCGAAGGCGGCCGGGCTCGTGCCGCTGGGGGGCTGGACCGTGGCGACCACCGTCGCCTCACCGCCGGCCGCCGGCACCCGCACCAGGTCGAAGAAGGCGTTGTGGGTCACCGTGCGCTGCCGGGCCGTGGCGCCGCCGCCCCGGGTCACCAGGACCTCGGAGCCGTCCGGGCTCCAGACCGGGTGGGTGTAGAAGGCCTCGCGCCCGGTCAGCCGCTCGGGCTCGCCGTCCGAGGGCCGGGCCCGGTAGAGGTGGCCCCGGCCGTCGGGTCCCATGCCCGTGAAGGCCAGCCACCCGCCGTCCGGCGACCACGCCGGGGCGTACTCGGTCATGTCGAAAGACGCCGGCGTGAGACGCCGGGGCTCGCCCTCGGGGAGCGGCTTCACCCAGACCTGCCCCACCGCCTGGAAGGCGAGCCACTCGCCGTCCGGCGAGCGGGTGTGCCAGCGGAGGAACTCCGGCTGGAACGGCTCGTCGTCCACCCGGAAGGAGTTGTACGCCTGCTCCGAGATCTCCCGCCGGACCCGGGCCTCGAAGGGGATCGTCTCGCTCTCGCCGCTGGCCACCTCCACCCGCCGGAGCTTCCCGCCCCGGGAGAGGACGATCGACCGGCCGTCGGGCGTCCAGTCGTAGCCGGGCAGCTCCCGGAGCTCGCCGCCCCTGAGCGCGATCGGGTCGGCCACCTTCCGCTCCCCGCCCGTCTCGAGGTCCCGGACCCAGAGCGCGTTCCGGGGCCCGTACTCCTCGCCCCGGTGGGTGATCGTGCCGTCCATGATCTGTCGGGCGAAGGCCAGCCACCGCCCGTCGGGCGAGACCTCGGGGGCGTAGGCGCCTCCGCTCCCCACCCGGCCGGCGGCGGGCCCGTCGTTGTCGCCGGCCGTCAGGTCCAGCACCCGGCCGGTCTCGAAGTCGTAGCGTCGGAGCTGGAGGTCGCCGTTCAGCGGCTCGCCGCCCAGCACCTGGTGGAAGTAGAGGTAGCGGCCGTCCGGAGAGACCGACGGCCAGTAGGCGCCGTCGAGCTCCTCCTCGCCGACGAGCTGCGTGCCGGAGCCGCCGTTCCGGTGCACCATCCAGATCCCCTCGTCGTCGGGGCCGTCCTCGGAGATCCGGTCCCGGCGGAAGACGATGTACTTCCCGTCGGGGGTCCACGTGGGCATGCTCGGCGTCACGTCCCGGTCCGAGGTGACGGTCCGGGGGTTCGAGCCGTCGGCCTCCATGAGCCAGAGGTCCCGCTGGCCGGCCCGGTCCGAGACGAAGGCGATGCGCTCGCCGTCCGGCGAGATCCGGGGGTGGGCGTTCCAGGCGACGCCGCTCCCCTGGGTCAGGGACGTGGCCTCGCCGCCCTCGATCGGCATCCGGTAGACGTGTCCGGCCATGTCGAAGACGAGCCACTCGCCCCCCGGCGCCACGTCCACCGACATCGCCGTCCCCTCGGTGGTGGTGAAGTCGATGGTCCGGGTCTCGCCCCGGGGCAGGGTGGCGTCCCAGTCCCCGGTGTCGGCGGGGAGGGTCTGCTGCTGGAGCAGCGGGACCGCGGCGGTAACGGACGCGGGAAGTGAGATCGCCGACGCGGCGGCGATCATCGCGGCTGCGAGGACGGTGGAGAAGCGCATGGCAGGATCTCGTGTGGACGCTGGTCAGAGAAGGCGGCTCGCTGAGCACAGTGACCCGACGCGCGCCGTTTGGCCAGCCGAAGCGGAGCGGCCGGGAGAAGGAAGCGGCCGTCCGTGATCCGGAGTGAAGCCCGGCGGCTCCGATCTCGTAGTGAGACCAGAGGGCTCCCGCGCGACCGGGAGCCACCGGAACTCCCCGCAGCCAAACTCGAGAGGCGCCATGGCCCGCTCCGTCCCCGTCGTCCGGATCCTCGTCGTCGTCCTCGCCCTCCTCTCCGCGGCCTCGACGACCCTCGCCGCCCAGGAGCCCACGCCCCTCGCCCCCGGCGACACCCTCTCCGGCACCCTCGCCCCCGGCGACACCCTCCGCTACGCCGTGGAGACCGAGGCCGACTTCTTCGTCCGGGCCCGGGTGAACCAGGTCACCGCCGACGTGGTGGTCCGGGTGCTCGGTCCCGACGGCCAGCAGCTCCGCCGGGTGGACGGCCCGGCCCGGGGCGAAGAGCTCCTCCAGTTCGAGACCGACACGGCCGGGGTGCACCAGATCCAGGTGCTGCCCTCCGACGACGAGGAAGGCGACTTCACGATCGTCCTGGAGCGGTTGGAGCCGGTGGCGGACGACCCCGAGGAGCTCGCCGACCAGCTCCTCTCGGCCTACGACGGGAACGACTCGCCCGGAGCGGCGGTCCGGGTCTGGCGGGACGGAGAGACCCTCTTCACCCGGAGCTACGGGATGGCGAACCTGGCGTACGGCATCCCCTTCGAGGCCGACACCCGGACCAACATCGGCTCCACCTCGAAGCAGTTCACCGCCTTCGCCGTGCTGCTCCTGGCCGAGCGGGGCGCGCTCTCCCTGGACGACCCGGTGACGAAGCACCTGCCGGAGGTGCCGGCGTTCGACGACACGGTGCGGGTCCGGCACCTCCTCACCCACACCACCGGGTACCGGGAGATCTACAACCTCCTGATCATGGCCGGACGACGCCTGGGCGAGGGCGACTACGTGGACCGGGACGAGATCCTGACCGTGCTTCGGAGCCAGCCCGCGCTCCAGAACGCCCCCGGCGCCGAGTTCAATTACAACAACACCGCCTACGCCCTGGCGGCGATGCTGGTAGCGGAGGTGAGCGGCCGGACCTTTCCCGACTTCATGGCCGAGAACGTCTTCGGTCCCCTGGGGATGGACCGCACGCTGGTCCGCCCCCACCCCGAGGCGATCGTCGAGGAGCGCTCCACAGGCTACGCCCCCGGCGATGACGGCGGCTACCGCGAGATCCGGGACCTGGGCGCAGCCATGGGCGCCGGTGCGATCTACTCCACGGTGGCGGACCTCCAGAAATGGGTGGAGAACTACCGGGAGCCCCGGGTCGGGAGCCGGGAGATGATCGACCGGATGACGACCTCTTTCGTGACCACCGAGGGCGACACGACGGGCTACGGGCTCGGGCTCATGATCGACGAGCACCGGGGCCTCCGGCGGGTCCACCACGGCGGGGCCGACATCGCCCACCGCTCCATGCTCGTCTACTACCCCGAGATCGGCGCCGGCCTCACCACCCAGAGCAATCACGCCGGCTTCGACTCCGGTGTCGCCTTCCGCCTGGCCGAGGCCTTCTTCGGCGACGCCATGGAGCCCGAGGAGGACGAGGACGAGGTCGCCGGCGAGGGCTTCGACCCGGCGGACTACGATCCCGAGGACTTCGACCCCTTCACCGGCCGCTACGCCCTCGAGGCCGACCCCGCCTTCGTGATCACCCTCTCCCGGGACGGCGAGACCCTGTACACGCAGGCGACCGGACAGCCCGAGCTCACCCTGACCCCCACCTCGGACACGACGTTCGCCCTGGACCAGGTGGAGGCCTCCCTCACCGTCCACGTCGACGAGGAGGGCGAAGCCGAGGCGATCACGCTGCACCAGGGCGGACGCGACCAGCGGGCCGAGCGGCTCCCCGGGGACGACGGGGCCTGGGCGCCCGGCCCGGAGACGCTCGAGATCTTCACCGGCCGCTACCTCTCCCGGGAGCTCGAGACCTTCTACGAGATCGTCCTGGACGGCGAGGGGCTGGTGGCGAAGCACCGCCGCCTGGACGACATCGCCCTCGAGCCCGGCGAGGAGGACACGTTCAGCGGCGAGAACCTCGTCTTCGGGTTCGAGCGCGACCGGAACGGGCAGGTCATCGGCTTCTATCTGAGCAACGGCCGCACCCGGAACGTGCGCTTCGAGCGGGTGCCGTGAGGCGCCAGAGTTTCTGGGCCGAGAGTCTCCGCTAGCCCGGGAAGCGCGCCCGCGCGGCAGGCGACACCTCAGCCCCCGGCGAGGGCCCCCACCACGTGGACCACTTCGTCGCCCTCCGCCACCGCGTCGGGCAACGGCGCGTCCAGGGGCTCGTGGGAGAGGTCCCGGCCTCCGGCCCAGAAGCGGATCAGGGGGCGGCGCTCGCTCGAGCGGTGCAGGCGGATGGTGCCTTCGAGCATCGGGAAGCGGGCCTCCAGGGCGTCGAGGACCCCGGTCATGGTGGGCGGCGCGCTCACCTCCAGCGCGAGCTCGCCACGGACCCCCGCCAGCGTCTCGAGGTGCGGGGGCAGGGCGAGGCGGACCGTGCGGGTGCCGCCGCGGCCGACCTCCGCCGACACCTTCGGGCCCCGGGTCGGGGCGTCGCTCGTCGGGGTGTCGCTCACGACAGCGTCTGGGCCTCGACGGAGAGGATCCGGGGGAAGAGCCCTCCCACCTGTTGCCACGAGTCGCCGTCGTCGGCCGAGGCGAAGAGGGCGCCACCGGTGGTGCCGAAGTAGATGCCGGCCGGCTCGAGGGCGTCGGCCGCCATGGCGTCCCGGAGCACGTTCTGGTAGCAGTTCTGCTGGGGGAGCCCCTCGGTCAGGGCCTCCCACTCGTTTCCCCCGGTCCGGGAGCGGTAGACCCGCACCCGGCCGTCCGGGAAGTAGTGCTCGGTGTCGCTCTCGATCGGCACCACGTAGATCGTCTCGGGCTCGTGGGGGTGGACCACGACCGGAAAGCCGAAGTCCGAGGGCAGATCGCCGCTCACTTCGGTCCAGGTGGCCCCGGCGTCGTCCGAGCGGCAGACGTCCCAGTGCTTCTGCATGAAGACGGTGTCCGGCCGGGAGGGATGAAAGTCCAGCTTGTGGACGCAGTGGCCCACCGGCGCCTCGGGGTCCGGCAGGTACCCGGAGTGGAGGCCCTCGGTGGCCACGTGCCACGTCTCGCCCCCGTCGTCGGAGCGGAAGGCCCCCGCCGCGGAGATCGCCGTGTAGATGCGGTCCGGGTTCGCCGGGTCGACGAGGATCGTGTGGAGGCAGAGGCCGCCGGCCCCGGGGGCCCAGTCCGAGCCCGACGAGTGGGTCCGGAGGCCGTCGAGCTCGCTCCAGCTCGCCCCGCCGTCGGTCGAGCGGAAGAGGGCGGCGTCTTCCACCCCCGCGAAGAGCGTGTCCGGGTCGTCCGGCGAGGGCTCCAGGTGCCACACCCGCTTGAACTCCCAGGGATGGGGAGTGCCGTCGTACCACTGGTGGGTGCCGGGCTCGCCGGCGTAGGCGAAGTCGTTGCCCACCGGCTCCCACGTCTCGCCGCCGTCGTCGGAGCGCTGGACCACCTGGCCGTGCCAGTCCGTCCACTGGGAGACGTAGATGCGATCCGGATCCGCCGGCGAGCCCGCCGCGTGCATGATCTCCCAGCCCCCGAAGTGGGGGCCCCGGATCGACCAGTCGCCCCGGGCGCCGTCCGACGTGCAGACGAAGAGCCCCTTCTTCGTGCCCACCAGGAGCCTGACCCTCGTCATCTTCATCTCCGCGCTGGAGCCGTGAACCCCGCGGCGTGGTCCCTCCGGACCCCGGGCCGCGCGGCGTGATCGAAGATGTGAGCGGGGCGCGCCCCGGGGCAATGGTCGCGCTCCCCGCTACGAGGGAAGCCGACCCTCAACCTCCCGCCGAGATCTCGTCCAGGCGTCGTCCCTCGGGGAAGAGGCGGTCGAGGCGCTCCCGCCAGCCCGCGGCCGCTCCGTCGACGCCGGCGCGGTCCTCGCCCCAGGCGCAGAGGAAGACCGAGACGTCCCGGAGCTCCGGCTCGTCGTGGGAGGGGTCGATCGACAGCCGCAGGAGCGCGTCGCCGGGCTCGGCGCCGACGTACGCGAGCTGCCAGCCGGGCGCCCGGTCGAAGAGCTCGCCGGACACTTCGTCCACGACCCCACGCTCGCCCACGAGCCGCGCCCAGGCCTCGTCCCGGGACAGCGCCACCCGCCGCCGGAGGAAGGCCGCCCTCCGGTCCTCGCTCTCGTGCCGCTCCAGGTAGTGGGCGAGCTGGCGAAGCTCGAAGCGCCAGCCGAGCCGGGTCCCCTCGACCATGTCGTCCCAGTCGGCGTCGTCGGGAAAGCCCGAGGTCACGACCCGGAGGTGGGTCGCCCCTTCCCGGGACTCGAGCCGGTAGTCCGTCACCTGCCCGGGCCCCTCCTCCATGATCCAGGTGATGCGGAGATGCCGGGGCGCGTCCCAGACCTCCACCGGGCTCCAGCCGCCGAACTCGTGACCCCAGCCCATCCAGATCCGTCCGTCGGGCCCGGGCTCCACCCGGGCCTGCAGGGGAAACCAGCGCTCCAGCTCACGGGCCTCGGTCAGCGCCCGCCACACCCGCTCGACGGGCCGGTCGATCTCGATCTCTCCGCCGGCGGACCGTCCGCCGCTCCTCTCCTCCTCGGTCATGGCTCCTCCTCCGTGGTCGCGTCGTCGACTCTCTCCGCCGCCGGATACGTGCCCGCCAGCACCCGGAACGTCCGTCCCCCGCCGCAGCCGTCGTGGTACCGGCTCACCACGTCGCCCACCGCCTCGGCGAGCTCCTCCACGAAGGCGTCGAAGTCCCGGGGACGAGCGAGCCTGACCTCGGTGCTGAGCCCCGCCGTGGGGAGCCGCTTCCCGGAAGAGGCGGCCCGGGCCAGGAGATCCGCGAGCTCCCGGATCGCCCGGGCCGCCAGCGCCACCAGGTAGGTGGCCGAGAAGCGGTCGCTCTCCTCGGCTCCCTCCGGCGCCAGGGCGCCCAGCACCCCCGGGTCCACCACGAAGCGCCCGGCCACGGGCCGGAGGACCCGCTCGGTGACTCCCCGCCGGGGACGCTCCTCCTCGAGCTCCACGAGCCCCGCGTCCTCCAGGACCCTCAGGTGGTAGTTGAGGCGCTGGCGGCTCTCGCCCAGGCGCCGGGCGAGCCCGGTGGCCGAGTCCGGCCGCTCCCGGAGCGCTCCCACGAGGCGGCGGCGCTCGGGGTGCATGAGGGCGGAGACCCGGTCCGGGTCGTCCAGGATGTCGAGGTCCGGGGCGGTCGTCGTCATGGTCCGAAGATGGAAT
>CAZMPV010000122.1:4472-7810 GCA_964567985.1 uncultured Gemmatimonadaceae bacterium | reverse complement strand
GGAGGCCGGGCAGGCCCTGGAGGACGTGGAGGAGCTCCGGGTGACGAAGGCGGTGGTGACGCCGAACGGATGAGGCCGGCGCTCAACCCCGGTCCTCGCCCGGATCCTCCCGGTGACGATCCCGGTCCGCGCGGGCCTCTCCGGGGTCACCCGAAGGGCTCTCCTCCTCCGTCCCCAGGCCGACCGCCCGGAGAAGCGCCAGGGCGTTGGACGACGTCGCGAGCCCGGGACGGAGGCGGTAGTCGAAGGAGAGGACGGGGCCGTCCTCCTCGTCCCGGACCGTGCCCTCGAGGTGGACGGGATCGGCGGCCTCGTCCAGGAGGTCCGTGGCGTGGAGCCGGAGGTCGTGGGTCGCCACGGCCCCGATCGCGGAGGTCCGGAGCAGGTGCCCGACGATCGTCTGCACCGCCACCCGACGCTCGGCCTCGTTGGTCCCCTGGAGGGGCTCGTCCAGGAGGTAGAGCACCCCCTCGCTTCCCCCTTCGTCGGCCCGGCGGGCGGCGTCCACGACGCCCCGGACGCGGTGGAGCTCGGCCATGAAGTAGGAGATCCCCTCGGAGAGCGACTCCTCCACACGCATGCTGGTGTGGACCCGGAGCCGAGGGAGCCGGAGCGTTCGGGCGCAGGCGGGACCCCCGGCCCGGGCGAGGACGGTGTTGATTCCCAGGGCCCGGAGGAGGGTGCTCTTGCCGGCCATGTTGGAGCCGGTGACGAAGAGGAACGTCCCCGCCGGGCCCACCTCGACGTCGTTCCGGACGCAGCGCTCGCCGGGGAGGAGGGGGTGGCCGAGGGCCTCGGCCGCGAGCCGATCGGTGCCGCCTCCCACCTCGGGGAAGCACCAGTCCGGGTGGTCGGCCCTCAGGGTGGCCAGGGCGCAGAGGGCCTCCAGCGCGCCCACGGCCTCCAGCCAGGAGCTGAGGCTGTCCCCGGACCGGCGCCGCCAGGACTCCAGGGATCGGACCACGTGGACGTCCCAGAGGAGGAGCACCTGCAGGGGGAGGTGCATGAGGTCGTTTCGCCGGACTTCCGACCAGGCCACCCTGCGCTCGAGCCGACGGAGCTGGTCCGCGGCGCTCTTCCCCTCGCTCCGGACCGCGTCCCGGAGCTCCCGGAGGAGGGGGGCGTCGGCGTCCAGCCCGGAGAGGATCGCCAGGAGCTCGGCGTAGCGCCCCAGGCGCTCGGCGCCCGATCCGACCCGATCCATCCTCGCTTCGAGCTCCCGGCTGCGGAAGCCGACGGCCGCCCAGGCCGCCGCCACCGGCGCGAGCCACCAGGGGAGCGCCGTCATCCCGGCCAGATGGGCCCCCAGGAGCCCCAGGGAGATCGGCGGGAGGGCCCAGGACGCCGCGACGAGCCACCCGGGAGGGCTCCAGGGGCTCGGCTCCTCGCCCCACGCGACCAGACCGTCCACGGGCTCCGAGTCGGGACCGCCGGCCGCTCGTCCCCGGATGGCCAGGTCCTGGCGAAAGTCGAGCCGGGGAGCCAGCTCGGCGACGGCCTCTTGCCGGAGCGGGACCCGGTCGGTCGGCGCCGGCTCCAGGAGCCAGGCCCGGAGCGTGTCACGGCCCGGTCGGGTGACCACGTCCGTGCAGAGCCGAAGGAGGGAACGCTCGCCGGTGACGGTCAGGTCCGCCGCGTAGGGATGGGAGGGATCGACCGGGTCGGCGTGGACGTCCGGAAGCGCCTCCCACTCCCGGCCGAGCCGGGCCAGGGCCCGCTCGTTCAGGCCGGCCATCTCCCGGAGGCGACTCACCTCGGCCCGGGCCCTCCGGTGACGCTTGACCGCCTCCGCGAAGCCGGCCAGGGAGAGGATTCCGGCCACGAGGAGGCCCGTGGCCAGAGGGTCGCCCGTCACCTCCGCTCCGGTCAGGAGGCCGACGCCCAGGAGGAAGAGGACGCCCCGGACACGGGAGAGACGGGACGCCCGTCCGGCCTCCTCGCCGGCCGCGTCCCGGAAGCGGTCGAGACGGGCGCGGTACGTCGCGCCGGGCGAATCGGGGCGAGCCCCGGACGTCACTGCCCGTCGCCCCCGTCGCCCTCCATCTTCGTGCGGACCGTGTCCAGCAGCATCTTCACGGCCACCCGGTTGTGACCGCCTTCCGGGATGATGACGTCGGCCCAGCGCTTCGAGGGCTCCACGAACTCCAGGTGCATGGGGCGCACCGTCTCCAGGTACTGCTCCACCACCGACTCCAGGGTCCGGTCCCGCTCCTCCAGGTCCCGGCGGAGACGCCGGATGAAGCGGACGTCGGCGTCGGTGTCGACGTAGATGCGGACGTCCAACCGGCGGCGAAGCTCCGGCTCGGCAAGGACGAGGATCCCGTCGACGATGACGACTCGTGCCGGCTCGACCCGCCGGGTCCGGTCGGTCCGAGTGTGGGTGGTGAAGTCGTAGACCGGCACGTCGACCGCTTTCCCGTCCCGCAGGGCGTCGAGGTGGGACACCAGGAGCGAGGTCTCCAGGGCGTCGGGGTGATCGAAGTTGACCTCGTCCCGCTCCTCCGGGGCCAGGTGCGAGAAGTCCCGGTAGTAGGCGTCGTGATGGACGACCGCCACCGCGCCCGGGCCCTCGCCGACATTCTCGACCAGCTTTCGGACCACGGTGGTCTTGCCGGAGCCGCTCCCGCCGGCCACCCCGACCGTCATCGTGCCGGACGGCATCGCCGTGGCCTCAGGCGTCCCGGCCCAAGGAGCTACTCCTCGCTCCGGTCGGCCGAAACGAAGATCCGCCGGGCCACCTCGATCCCCACGAACTCACGGGGACCCTGATCGCCCCCTACCCGGACGGTGATCGGTCCGTTGGAGGGTTCCCGGGACTCGATCCGGACCCGGACCCCGGGGAGCAGCCCCAGGGCCTCCATGTAGCGGAGCCGCTCGGGGTCGTCGTCCCGGACGGCCCGGACCCGGACCACGTCGCCCTCCTCCGTGTCGGCCAGGGTGTCGAAGTCGACCGCCTCGATCTCGCCGGAGGGCGTGGGGATCGGCGCGCCGTGGGGGTCGTGGGCCGGGTGCTCGAGGGCCGCTGCCATCCGGTCGACGAGGGTGTCGGAGGCCGCGTGCTCCAGCCGCTCCGCCTCCCGGTGGACGTCCTCCCAGGAGTAGCCGAGGCGGACGTTCAGGTAGGTCTCGATGACCCGGTGGCGCCGGAGGATCCGGAGCGCTTCCCGGCTTCCCCGGTCGGTGAGCATGACCCCCCGGTAGGGCACGTGCTCCACGAAGTCGGCCTCGGCGAGGCGCTTGACCATCCCGCTCACCGACGCCGGGCTCACGTCCAGGGTCTCGGCGACGGCGCTGGTGGACGCTGCCTCGCCCTGCTCGGTGAGGGAGTAGATCGCCTT
>CAZMPV010000122.1:0-4372 GCA_964567985.1 uncultured Gemmatimonadaceae bacterium | reverse complement strand
CTCCTATCGCATCCGTCCGGGCACCCGCTCCACCCAGCCGTCTTCCACGACGATCTCCCGCCGCAGCGTCTCGTCGCCTGCGGTGAGGCTCACCGTGTAGCTCCCGGGCAGGACCCGGCGCCGCTCGTCCTCGGAGGTCGGCGCGTCCAGGCTCCTGGGCCGGGGCTCGCTCCGGGTCAGGTCCCACTGGACCCGATGGAGTCCGGCCTCGCCGGGCCCCTCCAGGGTCTGGATGTCGACGGTGTCGCCGGCTTCGTCGACCTTGGTGATCTCCAGGCGGACCTCGTCGTCTGCGTCCTCGGCGAGGCGATACCAGATCGCCGCACCGTATTCCGGGTTCGGCGTCCGGAAGAAGTCGTCGCCGAAGGAGCCGTAGGTGCTCCGGGTCCGGTACTGGCGGGCGGGCTTCACCGCGAAGAGGTGGGCCGCCGACGTCAGCACGTCCTCCGTCATCTCCTGGAGCGGCGCGATGTCGGTGATGTAGACCGAGCGTCCGTAGGTGCCCACCACCAGCTCACGGGTGCGCCGCACGATCTCCATGTCCTTCACCGGCGCCGTGGGGAGGCCCTCCTGCATCCGGAGCCAGCGGCCGCCGCCCTCCCTCGAGACCCAGAGGCCCCGCTCGGTGCCGACGAAGAGGAGGTCGGGGTTCACCGGATCCTCCCGGACGACCCAGCTCCCGGCGTCGTCGGGAAGGTCGCCGGTGATGTCCTCCCAGGTCTCACCCCCGTCACTGGTCCGGTAGACGTAGGGCCGGTAGTCGTCCCGACGGTGGCAGTCGTAGGCGACGTACGCCGTCAGCGTATCGTGGCTGGAGGCCTCGATCTCGCCGACGAAGCAGCGGGTGGGCGAGCCCGGCGGCGCCTCGGGGGGCGCCGGCACGTTCTCCGTCACGTTCGACCAGCTCTCCCCGCCGTCGGTCGTGATCCAGAGGAGCCCGTCGTTGGAGCCGGTCCAGATCACGTCCGCATCCAGGGGTGACTCGGAGATCGAGTGCAGCGAGCGGTAGGAGGTATGACCCGAGTCTGGCTCCGGCGCGAAGCGGTTTCCCCGGGTCATGTCCGGGCCCAGGATCTGCCAGTCGTCGCCCCGGTCGGTCATCCGGAAGAGGTGGTTGCCCCCGAAGTAGACCACCGTCGGATCGTGGCTCGAGAGCTCGATGGGGGAGTTCCAGTCCCAGCGGAAGGCGTAGCCGCTCTCGGCCCCGGCGTCCTCGGCCAGGGGCTGGAGCGGCGTGGTCTCCATCGTCTCGGTGTGGATCCGGAAGAGATTGCCGTACTGGAACTCGCTGAAGCGGATCTCGGGCCGGTCCGGC
Source organism: uncultured Gemmatimonadaceae bacterium (assembly GCA_964567985.1). Classification (GTDB taxonomy): domain Bacteria; phylum Gemmatimonadota; class Gemmatimonadetes; order Longimicrobiales; family Gaopeijiaceae; genus CAZMPV01. The sequence continues at coordinate 3,057 of CAZMPV010000122.1, read as the reverse complement.
GAGACGGCCGAGTCGAAGCCGTCGCCGCCGAAGACCGCGTACCAGTCGTAGTCGGTGATCCCGACCTCTTCCCGGGTCCGGCTCGGCCCGCACCAGGTCCCGTTGTCCTGCATGCCGCCGCAGACGTGGTAGGGCACCTTGGTCGTGTCCGCCTCGACCTCGTAGAACTGGGCCGCCGGGATCACCTGGTGCTCCCAGGTCTCGCCCCGGTCCCAGGACATGTAGACCCCGCCGTCGTTCCCCAGGACCATGCGGTCGCTGTCGTCCGGGTCGATCCACAGCGCGTGGTGGTCCACGTGGACCCGCTCGAAGCGGAGCTCCTCGAAGGTCCGGCCCCCGTCCTCCGACAGCGCCATCCGGGTGGCGCCCAGGTAGACGCGGTCCGGGTCGCTCGGGTCCACCCAGACTTCGTTGTAGTAGTAGTCCGGGATCGCCGAGAAGTCGTGGACCCGCTCCCAGCTCACGCCCCCGTCCTCGCTCCGGAAGACGCCGCCGTGGGGGCTGACGTCCGGCCGCCGGGCCGAGCGCGAGACCTGGATGACCGCGTAGACGATCTCCGGGTCGCTCTGCGAGAAGTCGATGCCGATCCGCCCCATGCGGGCGTCGGGCAGACCGTTGTCCAGCTCCGGTGTCGTGAGCCGGGTCCAGGTCTCGCCCCCGTCGGTGGAGCGCCAGATGCCGCTTCCGTCGCCGGCGCCCTCCATGTGGCCGCCTCCCCAGCGCAGGCGATGCCAACCGGCGGCGAGGAGGACGTCCGGATTTCCGGGCTGGAGCTCCAGGTCCACGAAGGCCGTCGTGTCGTCCTCGGCCAGGACCTGGCGCCAGCTCTCGCCTCCGTCGGTGCTCTTGTAGACTCCCCGTTCGGGGTTCGGGCCCCAGAGGTGGCCCATGGCGGCGACGAAGACCGTCTCCGGATCGTCGGGGTGGACCAGCACCCGGCCGATCTCCCGGGTCTCGGTCAACCCCATGTGGCTCCAGCTCTCGCCGCCGTCCGTTGACCTGTAGACCCCGTCGCCCCAGGAGTTGGAGCGGAGCGAGTTCCGCTCGCCCATCCCGATCCAGACGACCTCCGGGTCCGAGGGTGCCACGGCGACGTCGGCCACCGCCGAGAAGCGCTGGTCGTCGAGGACCGGCTTCCACGTGGTGCCGAGGTTCGTCGTCTTCCACAGGCCGCCGGAGGCCATGGCCGCGTACATCGTCTTCCCTTCGTGCTGGGGCGGCACCGCCAGGGCCGTGATCCGTCCCGACATGTTCGACGGGCCGATGAAGCGGAACTCGAAGGCCTCCAGGTGCTCGGGCTGGAGCTGCTGGGCGGTCGACGTCGCCGGCAGAACCGTCGCGGCCAGAACCGCCAGGAAGGTCGGGATGGCGGAGAGGGTGCGGGGTGCGGTCACGATCTCGGGGCTCCTCTGGAATCGGATCTCGAATGCGACGCGCCGGGGCGCTGGCCGTCGGCCGCCCCGGAGCCACCGCGCCCCGCAGGCCGGGCCTGTCGGGGAGACAGATAAGATGTCTTCCGGCCGGCGGGTGGGGAAAGGGGGCTCCGGAGCGGAACGTTCGAAAGGCGCGAATGTTGCATGAGAGGTAGAGGGACCGCTGAAGCGAAGGCGCCCGTCCCGAGACGGGAGCCGGCCTCACGAACACGAACGAGGAGCCGATCCATGACGAAGCGAGCCGTCTGCGCGCTCATCGGCGTCTGCCTGGGCGTGGCCACCCTGCCCGCCGCGGCCGACGCCCAGCTCCGACTGGTTCCACAGGCGGGTCTCTACGCCCCGGTCTCCGACCTGGGCACCGTGAACACCGTGGACGGCGCCCGGAGCGTCGGGACGCGGGATGCGTCGTTCGCCTACGGCCTGGGTGCCGAGCTCGGGAATCCCCAGGGCACGAGCGTCCGGCTGACCGGGCTTCTCGGGTCCGGTTCGGAGGTGCCGGTGGGCGGCGTCGGCTGCACGGGCTCGGCGTGCGACGCCCGGAGCACCGTGGCCACCCTGACGGGCAGCGTCGTCCTGCGGCCGATTCCCCGGATCGTCCTCGTCCGGCCGTATCTGGTGGCCGGCGGCGGGCTCAAGCGTTACGACTTCGAGTACGACGAGGAGACGGATGTCCGCGAAGCCCTGGGGGACGACAGCAACGAGGTTACCGGCCAGCTCGGCGTCGGCGTCGAGTGGAACCTGGGCCTCCTGGACGGCACCGTCGAGCTCTCCGACTACGTCAGCCCCTCGGTCCTGGAGGACGGGGGCGAGACCCAGCACGACTTCTTCCTGACCGTCGGGATCTTCATCGGCTGACCCGCGCGGCTCCGGCCCGGCCGGCGCGAGCGGGGGCGGTCAGCGCCATCCGTTCCAGTCGTCCCGGTCCCGGCCCGGGGTGACTCCCACCGAGACCCCGATCCTGAAGGTGGTGAGGTTCGCGTCGCTCCGGCGGGGGTGCAGGGTGACGCTTCCGTCCGGGTGGTCCTCTATGTCGCCCTCGGTCAGGTAGGAGGCGACCCCGTTGCCGTGGTAGTCCACGCCCAGGTCGAGCCGGATCGGACGGGGGCCGCCCCGGAGCCGTAGCTGGAGGCCCCCGCCGGTCCGCCACGCCAGGGTCCCGTCGCCGAAGTTCTCGGTCCGGGCGATCTCGTCGCTGTCGTCGATGCCCTCGAGGGAGGAGTGGGTGGAGAAGTAGGCGAAGCCGACCTCCCCGTAGGCGTACGGCCGCACCAGGCGGCCGGGCACGGCCAGCTCCGGGCCGATCCCTCCCAGGAAGATGTCGTTCGAGGTCGTCAGGTCCACCTGGATCCGGCACCCGATCGGGGTGCCGAAGCAGACCCGCCGGGTCTCCCGGCCGTACTGGACGAAGCCCAGATCGCCCCGGAGGCTCACCACGCCGTCGTCGTCGAGCTCGTAGCGGCCGTTGGCCGAGAGCCCCCAACCGTTGCCCACCGCCTGACCGAAGCTCCCGGCGGCCTCGGATATCCAGAAGCCGCCGCCGAGGAAGAGGCGGGCCGGGCCGGTGTCGCCGTCCTGGCTCCCGTGCCCGTGTCCGGGGCCGTGCTGCCCGTAGGCGGGGGCGGCG
>CAZMPV010000121.1:2412-7814 GCA_964567985.1 uncultured Gemmatimonadaceae bacterium | reverse complement strand
CCACCGGGTCGCCCACGTCCCGGAGCTCCTTGAACTTCGTGCCCTTCACCACCCGGCCGTCCTTCACGTCCAGGCAGACGATGACCCGGGGCCTCAGCATGGCGTCGGGCTCCTCACTCGTCGTCGGGCCAGCGGAGGTCCACCGCGCCCTTGGTGCTGAAGACGTCGTCGCCCTCCCGGAGCGCCTGGCGCAGGGCCAGGCCGGTCGCCTTGACCGCCGCCTCGACCACGTGGTGCTTGTCCCGGCCCCGGAGCACCCGGACGTGGAGAGTGGCCCGGAGGTTGTCGGCCAGGCTCCGCAGGAAGTGGTCGTAGAGGTCCGAGGGCAGCCCGCCCTCGTAGTACGGGCGGCCGCCCACGTCCACGGCGGCGTGGACCAGCGCGTCGTCCATGGGAACCGTGGCGCTCCCGTAGCGGGCGGCGGTCTCCGGCACCTCCCGGGCCAGGGCCGCCCCCAGGGCGATCGCCACGTCCTCGACCAGGTGGTGGCGGAGGTCGCCCTCGGCCTCCACCTCCAGGTCGAGGGAGGCGTAGCGTGCCAGCGTCTCCAGCATGTGGTCCAGGAAGACGTCCCCCGTCTCGACGGCGGCTTCGCCGGTGCCCTTCCGGACCTCCAGCGAGATCTTCGTCTCCCGGGTCTCGCGCTCGACTCGACTCATGATCCGTACTCCTTTGCGACGGCGTCCGCGTCCAGGGCGCCGGTGTAGAGTGCCATCCCGAGGACGGCGCCGGTGGCCCCCTCCCCGGCCAAAAAGGCGAGGTCGTCCATGCTCCGGATGCCGCCCGAGATCCAGACCGGGTGGTCGGCGGCCCCGAGGACCCGCCCGACGGTCTCCCGGTCGATCCCCTCCATCCGTCCCTCCCGGCCCACGTCCGTGCAGAGGACGCCCGCCAGGGGCAGGTCCACGAGGCGGGCCAGGAGGTCGTCCACGGAGAGGCCGGCGTCCTCGGTCCAGCCCCGGACCACCACCTCGTCGTCCCGGACGTCGGCGGCCACCACCACGCGGCCCGGACGGGCGGCGGCCAGATCCTCGAGCCACGCCGGGTCCTTCACCGCCCGGGTCCCGACCACGACCCGGTCGGCGCCGGCCTCCAGGAGCTCCCGGACCGCGGTCTCGTCCCGGACGCCCCCGCCCACCTGCACGTCGGCCTCCACGGCGTCCAGGATGCGGCCGACGGCGCCCCGGTTGTCCCCGGTCCCCAGGGCGGCGTCCAGGTCCACGACGTGGAGGGCGGCGAAGCCCCGCTCGCCCCAGGAGCGGGCGACCTCCACGGGATCCGGAAGCGAGACCCGCTCCTCCTCGGGCCGGCCGCCCACGAGCTGGACGCAGCGACCCTCCCGGAGGTCGACGGCGGGGACGGCGATCATCGCCCACCACCTCCGGCGAGATCCAGGAAGTTCGAGATCATCCGCAGCCCCGGGCTCGAGCTCTTCTCGGGGTGGAACTGGACGCCCCAGACGCGGCCCTTCCGGACCGCGGCCGGGAAGCGCTCCCCGGCGTACGACGACCAGGCGATCACCGACTCCAGGTCCCGGGGCGTGCAGACGTAGGAGTTGGCGTAGTAGGCGACGGGACTCCGGGCTCCTTCGAAGAGGGGGTCGTCGGTGGTGTCCACGTCGTTCCAGCCCATCTGGGGCACCCGGTCGGCCTCGAGCCTCCGCACCCGGCCGGGGAGCACGCCGATGCCCTCTCCGGCGCTCTCCTCGCTCTCCTCGAAGAAGAGCTGCATGCCCAGGCAGATGCCGAGGCAGGGCAGGCCGTCTTCGAGGGCTTCGCGCACCCGGGGCCCGGCGCCGCCCAGGGCCCGGACCGCCGCCCCGAAGGCCCCGACGCCGGGAAGCACGAGGGCGTCGGCTCCCAGGGCCCGGTCCCACTCGTCGGTGACCTCCACCGTGGCGCCTCCGAGCTCCAGGGCCTTCCCCAGGGAGTGGAGATTGCCCGCCCCGTAGTCGAAGAGGGAGACCTTCATCGCTCCTCCTCCGCGTCGGTCTCCGCGGCGACGGCGTCCAGGGCCGCGAGAAACCGGTCCATCATCGTCCGGGGGCCGATCGTGACCCGCACCGCGTCTCCGGTTCCGGGCAGCCCGGGAAAGGGCCGGACGGCCACGCCCTCGACCCGGAGCCCCGCAGTGACCGTCGCGGCCCCGAGCCCGGGGACCGGGAGGAGGAGGAAGTTCGCCCGGGAGGGCAGGGGGGCGAAGCCCCGCCGTTCCAGGGCGCTGGAGAGCCGGGAGCGGTTGGCCACGGTCTTCTCGACGATGTCCTCGACCCATCCGGCGGGGTCCTCCAGGGCGGCCACGGCGGCGGCCTCGTCGAGGCGCCCGACCTTGTACGGGCCCCGGGACTTCTCCAGCTCCCGGACCACCTCGGGCGCCCCGACGCCGAAGCCGATGCGGAGGCCCGCCAGGCCGTACGCCTTCGACAGGGTGCGCAGAACCAGGAGACGGTCGGTCGCCGGCGCACGCTCCAGGCAGCTCGTGCCGGCGAAGTCGGCGTAGGCCTCGTCGAGGACGACGACGGGCCCGTCCGGGCCGCCGGCCTCCAGGAGCTCCTCCACCCACGCTTCGCTCACGGCCGTGCCCGTGGGATTGTTCGGCGTGCAGACGTAGACGAGGTCGGGCTCGCCTTCCAGGATCTGCCCGGGCGCGTCCCGGACCTCCGACCAGGGGACGGCCACGGCCTCGAGGCCGTTCATCCGGGCGAAGGTCGGGATCATGGAGAAGGTGGGGTCGGGGTAGGCCACCCGCCCCCCGCCCGCCGACACGGCCCGGAAGGCCGAGTCCAGGAGGTCGTCCGAGCCGCACCCCGTGCTGACGCACGCCTCCGGGACCCCGTACCTGTCGGCCACGGCGTTCCGGAGTTCGTCGGCGTAGACGCTGGGATAGCGGGTCAGGGCGTCGTCGTCGGGGTGCCGGAGGACGGCCCGGGCTGCCGGGTGGGGGCCCCAGAGGTTGGTGTTGTCGCTCAGGTCCACGGGCACGGGCCGCCGGTCCGGCGCGTAGCGCTCCAGGGCCTCGTAATCCTCCCGGGGGAAGGCGCTCACGACGTCTCTCCCGTGGCGCGGAGCTCCGCCGCCTCGGCGTGGGCCGGCAGGGCCTCGGCCCGGGCCAGCGTCGCCACCGGCCCGGCCATCCGGCCGGCGCCGTCGGCGTCGATCTCCTGCCAGGTGAAGTGGCGCAGGAAGTGGTCCGTGGAGAGGCCGGAGAAGCTCCGGGCGAGGCCGCCGGTGGGGAGCACGTGGTTCGCCCCGCTCATGTAGTCGCCGAAGGCCACCGACGCGTCGTCGCCCAGGAAGACCGTTCCCGCCGTCCGCACGCGCTCCATGTCCCGGCGAGGGCTCCGGGTGTAGAGGGCGAGGTGCTCGGCCGCGTAGCGCTCGGCGAAGTCCAGGGCCTCGGCCAGGTCGGCAGCCTCCAGGAGCGCGCCCCGCCCCTCGAGGGCCTCGACCACGATCTCCCGTCGCGGCGCGTCGGCGACCCGGGACTCCAGGGCCCGGCGGACCGCGTCCAGGAGCGTGGTGGACGGGGAGACGAGCCCGACCGCGGCGTCCGGGTCGTGCTCGGCCTGGGCGACGAGCTCGGCGGCGATGCGGTCGGAGTCGGCGCCCTCCTCGGCCACGACCAGCACCTCCGAGGGGCCGGCCGGCCCGTCGATGCGCACGTCGCCGGCGACCTGCCGCTTGGCCTCGGTGACCCAGCGGTTGCCGGGCCCGACCACGGCGTCGACGGCGGGGACGCTCTCGGTGCCGAATGCCAGGGCCGCGATCGCGCCGGCCCCGCCCAGGGCGAAGAGGCGAGTCGCCCCGCCTACGGCTGCCGCCGCCAGGACCTCGTCCGGGGGCTCGCCGGAGGGACCCGGGGGCGAGCAGACGACGACTTCGTCCACGCCGGCGGCCCGGGCGGGCACCACGCCCATGAGCACGCTGCTCGGATACGCCGCCCGCCCGCCGGGGGCGTAGACCCCCACCCGCTCCAGGGGCACGCTCCGGCGACCGAGGCGCACGCCCGGCGCGATCTCGACCTCGAGGGGCTCCGGGAGCTGGGCCCGGTGGAAGGCCTCGATGTTTCCGGCGGCGGCCTCGAGGGCCTCCCGGACGTCGTCGTCCAGGGAGCCCAGGGCCCGATCCCAGCGGTCCGGGAAGATCTCCAGCCCCTGGAGGTCGACGCCGTCCCATCGCCGGGCCATCTCCCGCAGGGCGTCGTCTCCCCGGCTCCGGACGTCGGCCAGGATCTCCCGGACGGTCTCCTGGAGCCGGGGCTCGTTCGAGGGGCGCCGCTCCAGGAGGAGCCGGGCCTGGGTCGGAGTGAGGTCGGAGACCCGGGTCTCGACGGCGATCTTCACGGCATCAGCCTCTCGATCCGGCTCACCAGGATCCCCTCGGCGCCGAGCTCCTTGAGCCGGTTGATCGTCCGGTAGACCTCGTCGGCCTCGACGACGGCGTGGGCCGCGACCCAGCGACCGCCCCCGTTCTGGATCTCGATGATCGTGGCGCCGGAGATGCCGGGGAGCACGTCGTGGACCTCGTCGATCCGGTCCTTCGGCACGTTGGCCATGAGGTACCGCTTCTCCTCGGCCCGGAGCACCGACTCCAGCGCCGTGACCAGCTCCTTCACCTGCCGCTGGTGCCCGGGCTCGTCGATCCGGGGGCTCGCCACCAGGCGGGCGGACGACTCCAGGATCGTGCCGATGGGCCGGAGGCCGTTGACCCGAAGGGTCGAGCCGGTGGAGGAGATGTCCACGATGATGTCCGAGACGCCGAGGTGGGGCGCGATCTCGGCGGCCCCCGAGACCGGCGCGATCTCCACGGCGATCCCGAGCTCGTCCTCGAAGTATCGCCGGGTCAGCCGGGGGAAGGAGGTGGCGATCCGGGTGCCGGCCGGCAGCTCCTCGGGGTCGGTGATGTCGCTCTCGTCCCGGACGGCCACCACCAGGCGGCAGCGACCGAAGCCCAGGTCCAGGAGCTCGTCGATCTCCCGGCCGCTCTCGGCGACCAGGTCCGCCCCGGTCACCCCCATCTCGGCGGCGCCGTCGGCGATGAACTCGGGGATGTCGGCCGCCCGGACGAAGATCGCCTGGAAGTCGGGGCCCAGGGAGGCCACCAGGGCCCGGTCGGCCCGGAACTCCGCCCGGAGCCCGGCCCGCTCGAAGAGCTCCAGGGCTTCGTCGGAGAGGCGTCCTTTGTTGGGAAGCGCGATTCTCAGCACGGTTTGTCTCTCACTGACAGAAAAAAAGCCGCGACCCGTTTCAGCACGGGCCGCGGCGGATGTCCGTCTTCGCTCGAGCTTACGTCAGGCGCAGATCCGGAACACCACGCGACCCTCGGGGGCCGGGTGATGGTGCAGATGGGGGTGCCGAACGTCGCTCGCGTCGAACATAGCACCGAAAGGGTACCCCGGGGCCC
>CAZMPV010000121.1:0-2312 GCA_964567985.1 uncultured Gemmatimonadaceae bacterium | reverse complement strand
GCCGAGGTCGTCGCCCGGGTGCACGGGATCAGCTCCCTCTCGGTGGTGGACGCGGTGGTGGACGCGGAGCTGGGCGCCATCGTGGAGACGGGTCATACCCTCTACGCCGACCGCATCCGGGGCGGGGCCTACGCGGTGGAGTGTCGCCGGGTGGGAGAGCACGGCTTCACCTCCCGGGACGTGAAGGTCGAGCTCGGCGCCGCCCTGAACGAGTACGGCGAGGTCGATCTCGACGCGCCGGACTTCACGGCGTCGGTCGAGATCCGCCACGATCGGGCGTACCTCTTCAGCGGACGGACGGAGGGCCCGGGCGGGTTGCCCCTGGGCGTCGAGGGCAGGGCGGTCTGCCTGATCTCGGGGGGCTTCGACTCCGCGGTGGCCGCCTGGCTCATGCTCAAGCGGGGCATCTCCCTGGAATACGTCTTCTGCAACCTGGCGGGGGCGGCCTACGAGCGCTCGGTGGTGTCGGTGGCCAAGGTACTGGCCGACGACTGGAGCTACGGCGACCGGCCCCGGATCCACGTCGTGGACTTCGGTGACGTGGTCGAGGACCTCCAGGAGCACGTCACGCCCCGGTACTGGCAGGTGGTGCTCAAGCGCCTGATGTACCGGGCCGCCGAATCCGTGGCCGAACAGGTCGACGCCGACGCCCTGGTCACCGGAGAGTCCGTCGGGCAGGTCTCGTCCCAGACCCTGGGGAACCTGCGGGCAATCGACGAGGTGGCCGAGCGGCCTGTCTTCCGACCCCTCCTGGGGCTCGACAAGACGGAGATCATCGAGCGGGCGGACCGGGTGGGCACCTCGGCGCTGAGCGCCAAGGTGCGGGAGTACTGCGCGATCCTCCCGGACCGGCCGGTCACCAACGCCCGCCCCGAGGCCGCCCGGGACGAGGAGAGCCGGACCGATCCCGGAATCCTCGAGGGAGCGGTCTCCGACCGTCGGGTCCTGGACCTCCGGGAGCTGGACGCCTTCGACCTGGTGGAGCCGTACATCTTCGTCCGGAGCGTCCCCGACGGGGCCGTCTTCATCGACTGCCGGCCCGAGGTCGCCTACCGGGAGTGGCACGCGCCGGACGCGCTTCACCGCTCTCCCCGGTCCCTGGCCACCCACCTCGATCAGCTCGACGAGGAGCGGACCTACGTCCTCTACTGCGAGCGCGGCGTCCAGTCCGCCCATGTGGCCGAGCTCATGCAGAACAGCGGCTACGACGCCTACTCGTTCAAGGGCGGGGCGCCGGCGCTCCGGGAGGCGCTGGAGGGAGAGGAGGAGCCGAACGACGGACCGGTGCTGAGCGAAGCGCGGAGCGTCGAGCCCGGCGGCCCCTGACCGCCGATCGGGCGACGGGGGGACGAGGCCCGGCCGTGAGGGCGGAGAGCGCTGGATCGTCCGGCGGGCTTCGGCTTATTATTTGCATCCCCCCTGTAGGGAATGGATGCGGAGCGAATCCACGCCGATCACCAGCGGAGGAGATCCATGCTGACCCTGAGCGCCATCAAGGCCGACGTGGGCGGAGTGGGCGGCCACACCCGGCCGTCCGGTGACATGATGGAGGCGGCCCGGGACCGCCTCGCCGACGCCGTCGACGACGGCATGCTCACCGACTTCGACGTCACCCACTGCGGCGACGACATCTGCCTCCTGATGGTCCACCGGGAGGGGAGCGACGCCCCCGAGATCCACGAATTCGCCTGGAGCGTCTTCGAGGAAGCCACCGAGATCGCCCAGGAGGAGGGCCTCTACGGTGCGGGCCAGGACCTCCTCGCCGACGCCCCCTCGGGGAACGTCCGGGGCGCCGGCCCGGGGGCGGCCGAGATCACCTTCGACGAGACCGACGAGGACCGGCCGGCCGAGCCCTTCCTGATCTTCACCGCCGACAAGTGCGGGCCCGGCGCCTTCAACTTCCCGCTCTGGACCGTCTTCACCAGCCCGCTCTACTGCGCCGGGCTCATGCTCCCGAAGATGAAGAAGGGCTTCAAGTTCGTCGTCATCGACATGGAGCACGCCGGCGCGGATCGGACGGTCGAGCTGAACGCTCCCGAGGAGCACGTGGACCTGGCGGTCCTGCTCCGGGACGAGAACCGCTTCGGGGTCAAGGAGATCTGGTCCCGGAACTATCCGGACCACCAGGTGGCGGCGATCTCCACCGACCGCCTCCACACCATCGCCGGCGAGTACAAGGGGAAGGACGACCCGGTGGCGATCGTCCGGACCCAGAACATCTTCCCGGCGCCCGAGGAGATCGTGAGCCCCTACACCACCGCCCACTACGTCGCCGGCGACGCCCGGGGCAGCCATCACATGCCCTTCATGCC
>CAZMPV010000120.1:0-7820 GCA_964567985.1 uncultured Gemmatimonadaceae bacterium | reverse complement strand
GGCGCTGGGCCTCACCGGCCAGGGGCTCAACACCATGAGCCTGATCGGGGTGGTGATCCTGGTGGGGATCGTGGTGAACGACGCGATCGTGAAGGTCGACTTCATCAACCAGGCCCGGGCTGCCGGCCGACCGCTCCGGGAGGCGATCCTGGAGGCCGGCCGGGTCCGGCTCCGGCCGATCGTCATGACGACGGTCACGACCGTACTGGGCCTGACGCCGATGGCGCTCGGGGTCGGCCGAGGCGCGGACCTCCGTGCGCCCCTGGCGATCGCGGTCATCGGCGGGCTCCTGGTGGCGACGCTGCTCACGCTGATCGTGGTGCCGGTGGTCTACGACGTGGTCGAGGAGGCGGGGCGGCGGGTGCGGGGTCGGGGGAAGGCGGCGCTGGCGTCGGCGTCGGTGGTGGCGCTTTCCGTCGTGGGGCTGGCCGGCTGCGTGGACGAGGGCTCCGGCGGCGAGCTCGCTCCGACGGTCCGGGACTCTGCGGGGGTGACGATCGTGGAGAACCCGGCCGAGGCGGTGGAGGCGGCGCCGGAGTGGTGGCTCGTGACTCCGGCGGAGCTGGACGTGGGGACGGTCGAGGGAACCGAGGGCGAGCAGCTCTACCGGGTGGTGGGTGCGGTGCGGCTGGCGGATGGTCGAATCGCGGTGGCGAACGCCGGGACCCACGAGCTTAGGTTCTACGGACCGGACGGCGAGCTGGTGAGCTCTGTGGGCCGGGAAGGGGAGGGTCCTGGGGAGTTTCGGGGCATCTGGACGCTCCACCCCTGGCGTGGGGACTCCCTCCTGGTGTTCGATTCCCGCTTGCGGCGTCTCTCCTTCTTCTCGGCCGAGGGGGACCTGGGCCGGAGCGTCGAGCTGTCCCTCGGTGAAGAGTACGGGTCGCCCAGCGTGGCGGGGGTCATGGGAGACAGCGTGCTCCTGGTCCCGACCTCCGAAGTTCACCGGGCGGGCGAGGCGGAGACGGGCGTCTCCCGGCCGCAGATGCCGTACGTGCGAGTGGGCCCGACGGGCGAGCTTCTGGGCGAAGTCGGGACCTTCCTCGGGATCGAGAGCTTCATCTTCACCCAGGACCGGGGGTTCTCAGTCACGACCACGCCCTTTGCTTTCCGGCCGCCCCGGGCCACGACGGACTCGTCGTTCTACTTCACTTCCGTCGGCCGACCCTGGATCGAGGAGCGCGATGCCGCCGGGGATCTTCGGCGCGTGCTCCGGCTCGACCGCTCCCGCCGGGCCGTGACGGAGGAGGTCTTCGAGCGCTACCGGAGCTGGAAGCTCGACCAGGCCCGGGAAGGCTTCCGACCCCGCCTCCGCCGTATGCTCGACATGATGCCGGTTCCCGACAGCATGCCCGCCTACGACGCCCTGGTCGTCGACGAGCCCGGCAACCTCTGGGTTCGGGACTACGCCCCCGAGTGGGAGGCCGAGACCCGCTGGACCGTCTTCGACCCCGACGGCGCGGTTCGGGCCACGCTCCGGGCGCCCCGGGCCCTCGAGGTCCACCAGATAGGCGACGACTTCGTCCTGGGCACGCTGACCGATGAGCTCGACGTCGAGCACCTCCGGCTGTACCGGCTGGAGAAGGGGAGTGCGGAGCCGTGATCCCCTCCTCGATCCGCCGGCCGGTGGCCGTGGCGATTGCCGCTCCGCTCCTCGGGCTGCTCGTCGGGTGCTCGGGAGATGTCGGAGGCGGGAGGGTAGCCCCGACCGTTCGCGACAGCGCCGGCATCACGATCGTGGAGAACCCGGCGGAGGCAGTCCAGGCGGCGCCGGAGTGGCGAATCGTGACGCCACCCTTCCTGGACATCGGCGCCGTCGAGGGGAGCGACGCCGAGCAACTCTACCGGGTCGTGGGGGCAGGGCGGCTCCCCGGCGGCCGTATTGCCGTCGCGAACGCGGGAACCCATGAGTTCAGATTCTACGGGCCGGACGGCGAGTTGTTGAGGTCGGTGGGTGGGGAAGGGGAGGGGCCTGGGGAGTTTCGGAGCATGTCGTCGCTGCACGGATACCGTGGCGACTCGCTCGTCGTCGACGACTGGCGGCTCCGGCGCGCGCAGGTGTTCGGGCCGGAGGGAGGTTTCGGCCGAAGCGTTCCACTCGATCAGGGGGAGGAGTACGGCAACCTCCGAATCCGGGGGATCCTCGACGACTCGACGCTCCTGGTCCGAACGTCGGTGATGGTCCGGCCCGACGAGATGGAGACCGGCGTCGTCCAGAACGACCTTCCGCACCTTCGCCTGGATCCGCAGGGAAGTCTCCTCGGCGAGATCGGCGAGCTCCCCGAGGCGCCGCGCTTCCTCGAGGTGGGAGAACGGACGGTCTCTCTCATGGACCTTCCCTTCGGTGTCACGCCGGACCTGGCGGTGAACGAGACCGGCTTCTTCTTCGGTACCGGCGAGCGTTACGAGGTCGAGCTCTTTGACTTCGCTGGTCGTCTCCAACGGTTGATCAAGCTCGACGTGCACGTCCAGGCGGTGACCCCTGACGACCTCGAGCGTTACCGCACCCGCCGGCTCGGCGCCGTCAGCGAGTCCCGCCGGCCCGGAATCGAGCGCATGCTGGAGCGGGTTCCTTTTCCCGACAGCATGCCCGCCTACGACGCCCTCGAGGTCGACGAGGCGGGCAACCTCTGGGTCCGGGACTACGTCCCCGAGTGGGAGGCCGAGACCCGCTGGATCGTCTTCGACCCCGACGGCGCGGTCCTGGGCACGCTCCGGGCCCCACGGAGCCTCGAGGTCCACCAGATCGGCGACGACTTCGTCCTGGGCACCCTGACCGACGAGCTCGACGTCGAGCACCTCCGGCTCTACCGGCTGGAGAAGGGGGGCGGGACGCCAGGGAGCGCCGAGCCGTGATCCGCTCGTCGATCCGCCGGCCGGTGGCCGTGGCCATGACGTACCTGGCGGTGGCCCTGCTCGGCGTCGCCGCGTGGCAGGGCATCCCCATCGAGCTCCTGCCCGACACCGACCTGCCCCGTCTCCGGATCACGGCGACGTGGCCCGGGGCCTCGCCCCAGACGGTGGAGGCGTTCCTGACGTCGCCCGTGGAGGGGGCGGTCCAGGAGGTCCGGGGAGTGGAGAACATCACGTCGGTTTCCTATCAGGAGTTCGGGCTGGGGCGCGCCCGGATCGACGTCGAGTTCGCCCGGGACACGGAGATGGACTTCGCCCGCCTCGAGCTCTCTGAGCGCATGGCGACCCTGGAGGAGGAGCTGCCCCCCGGGATCGGTCCGATCCAGGTCGATCCGTACGTACCCGAGGAGTTCCAGGAGCAGGAGAGCCGCTCCTTCCTCCGTTACACGATCACGGGCCCCCACACCCCGGTGGCGCTCCGGGCCCACGTCGACGACGTGGTCGTGCCGGCGCTGAGCCAGCTCGACGGGGTGGCGCTCGTCGACGCCCGGGGCGGCCGGGAGCGCCTCCTGGAGATCACCCTGGACCCCCGTCGTGTCACGGCCCTGGGCCTGACGCCGCCCGAGGTCGTCCAGCGGGTGAACGACCTGGACCTGGTCCGGGAGGCCGGGGCGGTCCGGGACGGGGGCCGACAGTGGACGGTCACGGTCCGGAACCGGGCCGAGGATCCCGGCGACGTCCGGACCGCCGTGGTCTCGGGGGAGGGCGGCCGGGTGGTCCGCCTGGCCGACGTCGGCACGGTCCGGGACACCTACGAGGAGGCCCGCTCCCACTACCGGATCGACGGGCGCCCGGCGGTCTCCTTCGACGTGATCAAGGAGATCGGCGCGAACACGGTCCGGGTGGCCGAGCGGGTGAAGGCCGAGATGGCACGGCTCGAGGGCCGGGCCCCGGCGGGGTCCCGCTACGTCCTGGAGCACGACGAGAGCGAGGACATCGAGCGCCAGCTCACCGACCTTCGGGCCCGGGCCGCCGTGGCGGCCGGCGTGATCTTCGTGGTGCTGCTCCTCTTCCTGGGATCCTTCCGGTCGGCCGCCGTCGTCTTCGCCACCATCGCCTTCTCGGTCCTCATCGCCCTGAACCTGATCTACTTCGGCGGCCTGAGCCTGAACCTCCTGACGCTCATGGGGCTGGCCATGGGCTTCGGGCTCATCGTCGACAACTCGATCGTGGTGCTGGAGAACGTCTACCGGCGCTGGCAGGGCGGGGAGGAGGCCGCGGGCGCCGCCGAGAAGGGGGCCCGGGAGGTGGCGATGCCGATCCTTGCGTCGACGGCGACCACGCTGATCGTCTTCGTCCCCTTCGTCTACCTCCAGGGCGAGCTCCGGATCTACTACGTGCCCCTGGCGATCGTCGTGGGGCTCACCCTCCTGGCGTCGCTCTTCGTCGCCTTCACCTTCATCCCGTCGCTGACGAGCCGGATCTTGGAGGTGGGGGGAGGCCCGACGAGCCCTTCTGTCGCCCCCGAAGACGGGCCGTCCCCCGAACCCCTCTACATCCGCTTCTACCGGGGCCTGGTCGGCTTCACCCTGCGCCATCCGTGGATCGCCGTCGCCGTCGCCGCGCTCTGCTTCGGCGGCTCCTTCTACCTCTTCGACCGCTACGTGACCCGGGGCGTGGTCTGGGGCGGGGGCTGGGGGCAGGACACCTACATCTCGATCCGGATCGAGCTGCCCCGGGGCGCGGACCTGGAGCGGACCGACCGGCTGGTGAGGGCCTTCGAGGACCGGCTCCGGACCATGCCCGAGGTCGGGACCTTCAACGCCGACGTCCAGGGCACCTTCGGCTCGATGCGGGTCGAGTTCCCCGACTCCCTGGAGCGGACCGCCGTGCCCGTGGCGATCAAGGAGCAGCTCGTCGCCTTCAGCCTGGGCTTCTCCGGGGCCGACGTGCGGGTGTACGGCTACGGGCCCTCCTTCTACGGCGGCGGGAGCAGCCCGCCCAACTACTCGATCAAGGTCCTGGGCTACAACTACGAGCGGGTCCAGGAGATCGCCGAGAACATCGGCGCCCGCCTGGAGCGGCTGAGCCGGGTCCGGGAGGTGGACACGAACGCCTCCGGGCGCTGGTACGAGCGGGACCGGGCCACCGAGTTCGTGGTGGACGTGAACCGGGACGCCCTGGCCCGCCACGAGATGAGCGTCCGGGAGTTCGTCCAGCGCATGAACGCGGCGGTGGGCGGCAACGTGGCCCGGCGGACGATGAAGCTCGGGGGCGAGGACGTGCGCTTCGACGTGAAGCTCGCCGGCTACGAGGGCACGGACGTGCTGGAGCTGCGGAACACCATGGTCGGCGGGGCCGCCGGTGGCGCGGTCCGGGTGGGCGACGTCGTCACGATCGACTCCCGGGAGGTCCTGGGCCGGATCCGCCGGGAGAACCAGCAGTACGAGCGCTCGGTGGCCTACGAGTTCCGGGGCCCCCGGAAGCTGGGCGACCTCTACCGGGACGCCGTGGTCGAGGCCACGGAGCTGCCTCCGGGCTACGAGATCGAGAGCGAGCGGAGCTTCTCCTGGAGCGACGAGGAGCGGGAGCAGATCTACTTCGTCCTGGCGGTCTCGGTGCTCCTGATCTTCATGGTCACCGCGGCGCTCTTCGAGTCCCTCCGTCAGCCGCTCTGCGTGCTGCTCACGGTGCCCATGGCGTTGATCGGCGTCTTCCTGATCTTCTTCTACACCGACGCCTCGTTCACCCGGGAGGCGTACGTCGGCGTGATCATGATGGGCGGGATCGTGGTCAACAACGCGATCCTGCTGGTGGACCACGTGAACCGGGTGCGGGGAGAGCGGGGCAGGGAGGCCGGGCTCGCCGACTTCCGGGATGCGATCCTCACCGGGACCCTCGAGCGGGTCCGGCCGATCCTGATGACCACCGCGACGACGGTGCTCGGGCTGCTGCCCCTGGTGCTCTTCAGCGAGGCCGCCGACGCCAACATCTGGAACGCCCTGACCTACGCGCTGATCGGAGGGCTGCTGTCGAGCACGATCTTCGTGCTGACGACGACCCCGGCGCTGTACTACCTGTTCGAGAAGGGGCGGGTGGGGAGGTCGGCAGAGGTGTGAATATGCATTTGTGGGGAAGAGATAAGTCGGGTGAAAACATATGTTTAGGTGTGGGCTGCTGAGATGACGGTTGAAGTGCGGAGCACCTGTGTCGAAGGTCGAACGATTTCCTGGATCCCGGCGTTGCTCCTGGTGGCTGCGGCCGGGTGCGGACCGGGCGACGACGCCCCCTCCGACGGGGGTGCGATCCGCTGGGAAGTGGACGCCCGTCCGGCTCTCTCCGTCGGCCAGATCGAGGGCGAGGAGCCCTACGTCTTTGCAAACGTCCAGGGGGTCCGGCTGCTTCCGGAGGGTGGGGTGGCGGTGGCGGACGGAGCCAGCGGCACGATCCGGATCTTCGGCCCCGACGGCGCGTTCGTCCGGCAGATGGGGGGCGAAGGAGAGGGGCCCGGGGAGTTCTCCGGCCTGGCGAGCATCCGGCTGCGGCCTCCCGACACGATCGTGGCGTTCGATTACAGGAACCCGCGGACCACCCGCTTTCTCCGGAGCGGGGAGCTGGTGTCCACGACGAGCCTCACCGGCCACGACGGCTTTCCGGTTCTCGTGGGGATGTACGACGACGGAGCCGCAGCGGCCGGCTGGATCAGGCCGGGCCCCCGGGATCCCGAGGTCGTTTCGCCGGACCGGATGCGGGTCGGCCGCTTCGGATCCGACGGCGAGCTGGGAGAGATCCTGGTCCAGGAGCCCGGGATGCGACGGACCAGCTATCCCGAGGGGAGCCAGTTCAGCTACGGGCCGATCCCTTTTTCCGCCCACTTCCTGTATGGGATGATCGGCGACACGCTCTTCTATACCGATGGGCTCGGAGGAGTGATCGACGTGGTCGGGCCCGCCGGGGACTCGATCCGGACGCTCCACGTGCCCTTCGAGGGATGGAGCGTCCGGGAGGCCCGCACCCGGCTGGAGCCGGAGCTGGACTCGGCGCTCGCCCGGGATCTGGATGGAGTGCTCGACGTGCCGGGGACGGACTCCATACCCACCGTCTCGGCGCTCCTCGTCGATGAAGGACGAGGCCACCTCTGGCTCAAGCGCTACGATCCCGCCACGGACAGCCACTGGCTGAGGACCGACCGCGTGACGGGCGGAGAGTGGGCCGTCCTGGAAACGGACGGCCGGGTCGTCGCCAGGATCTCGCTGCCGGGGGGTCTCCGCCTCATGGACGTGCGAGGCGACCGGATCGCCGGCGTCGCCCGGGACGAGCTCGACGTGGAGCGGGTCCGGGTGTACGAGGTGCGGCGGTAGTGGAGCTGGGGCTCACATCCCGTGCTGGCCGGCGCCGAGGACCCGGGCACCGCCGAGTTCCATGGACTCGACCCGTCGTTGTCAGCGGGCCGCAGCGGCCTACACCCCGAAGTGGGCGGCGTCGAGGGCGGTCACCCCGGCCGGGCGAGCTGGGCTACGTCCCGAAGTGAGCGGCGTCGAGGGCTTCGACGGCCCGGGCCCGGAGACGCCACGGCACGTCTGACGCCCGCTCGTGCTCGGCCCAGAGCGTCCAGCCGGTGGGGTCGACGCCTCGGGTTTCGTTCTCGGCCATGAGGTGCTCGGTCGGGTTCTCCGGGAGGTCGGGCGTCCGGCGGTCGTCGGCCAGGTCGAGCTCGCCGAGTTCCTCCACGCCCTCGAGCTCCTGGTCGGTCACTCCCCTCCACGCCGGGTCCATGTGGATCCCGCCCCGGGGGTCGATGAAGGCGGCGTGCTTCTCTTTGCCCCAGAACTCGACCCGCCAGCCGCCCTCGTGGACCAGCCGGTGGTGGTAGCGGCACAGCAGCACGAGGTTGTCGAGCTTCGTCTCGCCCCCGTCGGCCCAGTGGGTGAGGTGATGGCCGTCGGTGAAGCGGAGCCCGCAGCCCG
>CAZMPV010000119.1:0-7832 GCA_964567985.1 uncultured Gemmatimonadaceae bacterium | reverse complement strand
TCCCGCTCCTCGGAGGCCAGGCAGCAGAGGGCGCCGGAGTGGTCCATCGCCTTGTAGATGACCTCGTCGGCGAAGACGTCGAGCTTCTGGACCCGGTCGCCGTGGACGTTCTCGTCGCCGGTGGCGCCCAGGATGTCCACCAGCCCGGCCTGGCTCACCTCCCGCTGGATCAGCTTGGCGGCCAGGGCCAGGTCGGTGAGGAGGTTGCTCAGGGTCCCCGTCGCCTCGGGGTGGCGACGCTCCTCCTCGATGATGTGCCGGTCGATCGTGACGACGCTGGTATCCTTGTACATGGGTTCAGGTATAGGAAGAGGGGGCGCGGGGGTCAACGTGACGCGGGGCCCACCGACACCTCGATCACCGCCCGCCCGCCGAGACCGTCCAGCTCCCGTCGGACCGGGCCCGGATCGAGACGGTGCCGTCCAGGTCCGTCCGGTAGATGCGCACGCCCGCGCCGTCCAGGCGCCGCAGCACGTCCGGGTGGGGGTGGCCGTACCGGTTCCGCCAACCCACGGGCACCACCGCCACCTCGGGCCGCAGTGACTCGACCACGGTCCGGGAGGTGGAGGTCGAGCTCCCGTGGTGACCCACCTTCAGGAGCTGGACCGGCCCGTCGATCCTCCGGAGGACGGCTTCTTCCACCGCGGCCGGCGCATCGCCGGTGAGGAGCGCGCCGAAGCGCCCGAAGCGAAGGAGGACGACCACCGAGAAGTCGTTGGGGTCCGGGGCCGGCTCCCCGTCCGGCACGTCGTCCGACCACGGATAGAGCACCCGGAGCTCCATCCCGTCCAGCTCCAGCATCCGCCGCGACGCCGCGGCCCACCACCCGACCCCCCGGTCCCGGGCTGCGGTCAGGGTCTCCTGATACGGCCGGCGGCCCAGGGCCAGCCCCGGATCCAGAACGCCGCCCACCTCCACCCTTTCCAGCACCGCGGAGGCCCCTCCGATGTGATCGAGGTCCCCGTGGGTGAGGATCAGCGCCTCGAGCCGGTCCACGCCCCGGCGCCGGAGGTACGGCACGACGCGCCGGGCCCCGGCGTCGAAGCTCGGGCTCCGGGGGCCGGCGTCCACCAGCACCCAGCGCCCGGCCGGGGAGCGGAGCGCCAGGGCGTCTCCCTGGCCGACGTCGATGGCCACGATCTCCACCGTCCCCCGACCCTCCACCGCCACCACCACAGGGGCCAGGAGGAGCCCGGAGAGGACCGCCGCGGCCAGCACCGTCCGTCGAGCCCGCCCGCCGGGCGAGCCCCGGGCCCGGAGCCAGAGGAGGACTCCGGCAGCTCCCGCCACGCCGAGCACGACCCGGCTCCGGGGCGTCCACGCCGACGCCACCGGGAGGGCCGCCGTCCACTCCACGGAGCGGACCAGGGCCGCCAGGAGGAGGTCCACGCCGCCCGCCAGGAAGGCCGCCGCCCCGGGCGCCACCGGCTCCAGGGCCAGGGTCGCCGCGATCCCGGGGATCGCCACGCCGACCACCGGCCCCGCCAGGAGGGTCGCCGGGATCCCCACCAGGGAGACCCTCCCGAAGTGCCAGGCCACCAGGGGGAGGGTGGCCAGCGTCGCCGCGGTCCCCGCGGCCACGGCCGAGGCGAGCCCGGGCGGGATCCGCCTCCACGACCGGCGCACGGCCCCCTGGATGCCCCCGGTCCAGAGCGCCAGGCCCGCCGAGCCGGCGAAGGAGAGCTGGAAGCCCACCCGGAGGAGCGCCCCGGGATCGATCAGGAGGAGGGCGAGGAACGCCGTGGACAGGGCCCCCAGGGGCTGGACCGGCCTCCGCCGCACCCGGCCGAGTCCGAGGAGCGTCAGGATCGTCGCGGCCCGGAGCGCGGCGTCGGGGAAGCCGATCCCCGCCACGTAGAGCCAGACGCCCGCCGCGGCCAGGAGGGGGCGGCGCCCGGGTCCCAGACCGGCCAGGCGTCCGAGGGCCAGGAGGAGCCCGGCCACCACCCCCACGTGAAAGCCGGAGATGGCCAGGAGGTGTGCCACCCCCGCCCGGGCGAAGGAGTCACGGAGCTCCTGCTCCAGCGCCTCCTTGCGGGCCAGCACCAGCGCCTCCACCACCCCCGCCCGCTCCCCGTAGAGGCGGACGATGCGCTCCTGGAGCGTCCCCCGGGCACGCAGGAGCCGAGCCGTCGGGTCGAGGGGAACGTCCGAATCCACCCGCGCCTCTTCCAGGAGGAGGTAGCCGGCCCGCTCCGGACGGAGGGGATCGGGGCGGGGCGCCCTCCGCCAGCTTCCCGCGGCCCGCAGGCCCACGCCGGCTCCGACATCGGGGCCGGCCCGGGGCAGGTACGCCCGGACGACCGCCCTGCACTCGCTGCGCTCGGCCGCCTCGAGCCGGAACGGTGCCCCGCCCCCGGCGGGTCGGCCCACGAAGCGCCCGGCGACGCCGCCCAGGGGGCCCTCGGCGATCCGGAGGCGGCAGTCCGCCCGGCTCCGGGCGTCGTGGGCGCCGGCGAGGACGACGCCGGCGGCCAGGGCCGCGAGAAGGGCCCCGTGGCGGGTCCAATCCGTACGACTAGCGGGAGCGCCCGGGCGAAGGAATGGCCAGACGGGCAGGAGGAGGAGCGGAGCGAGGAGGGGCGCGGGGGGAAGGGGCGCCCCGGCGTGGAAGAGGGCGATGCCGGCGGCGAAGGCCAGGGCCAGCCCGGCCACCGGCGGGGGGCGAGGTCTCAGATCACGTCCTCCGGGTCACGCCTCCTCGTCGTCTTCCCTGAAGAGATCCCGCTGATGGCGGTCGTGCCGGGCCTTCTCCTCCAGGTCCTCCTCCCGGAGCCGCTCCCGGAGGATGCGCCGGACCCGGAGATCCGAGTGGATGCCCGCCACCAGCATGACGAGCATCCCCAGGAGCAACCCGCCGAAGGCGACGAAGGTCACCGGGATCCGGTAGAGCGTCACGAACCCCAGGTCCAGGGTGACCCGCGCGCCCCCGTTGAGGGCGGCGAAGCCGACCGAGGCGACCAGGACGACAACGACGCCGATCGTCCCGGCCGCCCGGGTCACGGCGACCCCGCCAGCGCCGGCTCCTCGATGCGGGACCCGGTGAAGGTGGCGCCCGTCGTCTCCTCGAGGCGCACGGTCTGGTACGTACCGACCAGCTCGTCGTCGCCCGGAATGTGGGCCACCTTGTTCCTGCGGGTCTTGCCCAGGACCTGTCCTTCGCGCCGGGCGGCCTGCTCCACCAGGACCTCCTCGACGCGGCCGACCTCGGAGCGGTTGATCTCGGCCTGGATCTCCCGGTGCACCCGGATCAGCTCCTCGAGGCGCTCCTGGGCCTCGTCCTCGTCCACGAACCACTCCTCGGGCATCCGGGTCGCGGGCGTGCCCTCCCGGGGCGAGAACTTGTAGGTGAAGGCGTCGTCGAAGCGCACCGTCCGCATGACCTCGAGGGTGTCCCGGAAGGCGTCCTCGTCCTCGTCCGGGAAGCCGACGATGACGTCGGTGGAGAGCGCGATGTCGGGCACCCCCTCCCGGACCGTCTCCACGGTCTCCAGGAACTCTTCCACCGTATAGCGGCGGAGCATGCGCTTGAGGATCCGGTCGTTGCCGGACTGGAGCGGCAGGTGGAGCTGCTCGCAGACCGCCGGCTCGGTCGCCATCACCTCGATCATCTCCGGCGTGACGTCGTTGGGGTGGGGCGAGGTGAAGCGGACCCGGCGGATGCCGTCCACCCGGCCCACGGCCCGGAGCAGATCGGCGAAGCTCCAGTCGTCGTAGACGTAGGAGTTCACGGTCTGGCCCAGGAGGGTGACCTCGGTGATGCCGCCCTCGGCGATGCCCCGGACCTCGTCCAGGATCTCGGTCGGCTTCCGGTTCTTCTCCGGGCCCCGGACGTAGGGGACGATGCAGTAGGTGCAGCGGTGGTCACAGCCCCGCTGGATCGGGACCCAGGCGGCCACCTCCGAGCGGCGGCGCTGCTCAAGGCCCTCGTAGTTCTCGTCCAGGTCCATCTCGAGGACCGCGAGCTGGCGCTTGCGGCCCACGCTCCGCCGGGCCCGCTTCTCCCGGACCTCGGCCAGCTTCTCCGGCAGCGCCCGGTAGCCGTCGGGCCCCATGACCATGTCCACGTAGGGGGCCTTCTCCAGGAGGTCCTCGCCCATGCGCTGGGCCATGCAGCCGGTGACGCCGATGACCATCTCAGGGTCGTCCTGCTTGAGCCCGTTGAGCTGGGCCACCCGGCCCAGGACCCGCTTCTCGGCGTGCTCCCTGATGGCGCAGGTGTTCACCAGGACGACCTCGGCCTCCTCGGGGCTCGAGACGATCTCGTAGCCCTGGGACTCGAGGACGCCCTCCATGAGCTCCCCGTCGGAGATGTTCATCTGGCAGCCGTACGTCTCCACGTACGCCCGCCGCCGCTCGTTCTCGCCAGCCATGGTTCCCGGGTTCTTTTTCGAGGAGCCCCCGGCCCGGAGCGCCGTCCGTCGGCGCTCGCGGAGGGCCCGGGGCCCGTTCAACTCACGCGCTCTGCGCGGGACAGGTCAATATACAGATGGTCCCCGTCACCCCGTAAGGTGGCCCGCCGGAGCCCTCCGGGGCCTTCCGGGTCCTCCGGTTCGACCCCGCCGTCGGCTTCCCCGCCCCGGACCTCGACCCGGAGGTAGTCGCCGGTGAGACCGGCGGAGCCGTCTCCCTCGAGGACGACGGACGCCGCTTCCCCGACCCTGCCGGCCCGGTAGGCCCGGCCCTTCTCCCGGACCAGCTCCCTGATCTCCCGGCTCCGCTCCCCGGCCACCCGCTCGGGCACCGGCTCCTCCCGGGCCAGCTCGGCCGCCGGCGTCCCCTCCCGGGGCGAGAAGGGGAAGACGTGGACGTAGGTGTACGGGAGCTCCTCGACCAGGGCCCGGGTCGAGGCGTGGTCGTCCTCGGTCTCCCCCGGAAAGCCGGTGATGATGTCGGCGCCGAGCCCCAGGGTCGGCATGCGGTCGACGATCTCCAGGGCCCGGCTCCGGTACATCTTGCGGGTGTGCCAGCGCCGCATCCGCCGCAGCACCGCATCGGCGCCGCTCTGGAGCGGCATGTGGAGGTGGGGGGCGAGGCGCCCCCCGGAGCCGGCCAGGAGGTCGAGGAGGAGGTCGTCCACCTCGGTGGCCTCGATGCTCCCGAGGCGGAAGCGGACGTCCGGGACCGCTTCGAGGAGTCGGGCCAGGAGCCGGGAGAGGGTGGTCGCGGGCTCCAGGTCCCGGCCGTAGTGGCCGATGTGGATGCCCGTGAGAACGAGCTCGGGGTGGCGGTCGGCCAGGGCCCGGGCTTCGTCCACGACGCGCTCCGGCGCCCGGGAGCGGCTCCGGCCCCGGGCCAGGCGGGTGGCGCAGAAGGCGCACTTCCGGTCGCAGCCGTCCTGGATCTTGAGCCAGCCCCGGGTCATTCCCCGGCGGCGGGTCAGGACCTCGGCCCCCACGGGCTCCTGGTCCAGGCGGTCCAGGGAGCGATCCATGCCGAGCTGAACCAGGCGTCCGGACCCGGCGCCCTCGTCGGCGCCGAGCTGGACCAGGCCGGACGGCGCGAGGCTCCGGAGGGCCGACTCCGCGACGGCCACCGGGTCCTGGCCCTTCACCACCCCGGCGACGCCCTTCATCCTCCGGTACTCCGGGGCCTTCAGCGCCGCCGAGCAGCCCGCAACGACGATCCGGACCCCCGGGTTCTCCCGCCTCATCTTCCGGACGATGCGCCGGGCCTCGGCGTCGGCCCGGCTCGTCACCGTGCAGGTGTTCACCACGCAGACGTCGGCGTCCTCCCAGCCCTCCGCCGGCGCCGCGCCCCGGGCCTCGAGCTCCTGGCGCATGCGCTCGGTGTCGTACTGGTTGGCCTTGCAGCCGAAGGTGTGGAAGTAGACGCGCACGGCGGCGGAGGGAGGTCGGGGCCGGCGGTCGCTCAGCGCCCTGCGACCCGCAGGGTCACGGTGGCCCGGGTGAACGACTCCACCAGGAGGCCCGCGTCCCGCTCCCCGCTCTCCAGGGCGAAGTCGAGACGCGCCAGGGGCAGCTCCTCGGCCTCGAGCAGGTTCATTCCCAGCCCGAGGGAGAAGGCGGACTCGGTGGCGTCGGAGCCCTGGAAGGCGAAGGGGAGCTCGCTGCGGCGGTACCCGATCCGGATCGGGAAGTCCCGCCCCGCCAGGATGGGGCCGTCCCACTCCAGGCCGCCGCCGAATCCCCACGACGCGCCGGCCGTGGTCTCAGACGCCAGGGCGCCGTCGCCGCCGCTCCAGTCGGCGTAGGAGGCGCCGACGTTGACGCCGAGCCGGGGACTGAGCGAGCCGCTCGCTCCCACGCGGAACTCGGTGGGGACGTCGAACTCCTGGTCGGGGCCCTCCGTGTCGTCCTGAGCCGCGGCCGTGAGCGTCCCAGACCAGGTCACGGTGCCGGCCACGCGCACCAGGGCGGTCGGGTCCCACGAGACCCCGGCGGAGACGGTCGGACCCGTGAACCGCCAGCGGCCCTCGTTCCGGTAGGGCTGGACGTCGGCGCCCACGGTCGTGCTGTCGAAGCTCCGGGTGAACGTCCGGCTGACGTCGCCGAGGTGCGTGCCCAGGGTGGTGGCCACCGAGAGGCCGTCGGTCACCTGTTGGGCCCACCCGAGCCGCAGGGTGGAGATCCCGCCCCGGGACTCGAAGGTGTCGGTGATCCGGACGGCGTTGCCGGCCAGGGCCAGGGTGTCGACCGCCGACACTTCCCACCGCTGGTCCATGAAGCCGGTGAAGGTCAGGGTCGCCATCCCCCCGGTCCCGCCGACCGGATAGGCCACCCCCATGAGGGGAAACCGGCTCGCCTGGTGCTCCCTGTCGAGCCCCTCGGACGTCGCGGTGACCCAGCTCGGCTGATAGGTGGCGGTGATCATGGGCACCGTCAGCGCCTGGGCCACGGCCGGATCGGTGGGCAGGAGCGACGGCCCGAAGAGGCCCACGCCCAGCGAGCCCATGCCCCGGGAGCGGGCGTCCACGGGCTCCACGGGGAAGCCGAGCCCCGCCGTACCGAGGAGCGACTGACCCGCCGCCGGCCCGGCGGGAAGCGCCAGGAGGCAGAGGAGCGCCAGGCCGGCGACCGCTCCCGTCCGCTGCGTCGTCGGTGTGCTCATGGCAGGCTCACCCCGCTGTCTCGGGTCAGGATCAGTCGAAGGAAGGGCGCGCTCGGGCTCCCGGGGCCGTGGAAGCTCGCGAAGAAGAGGGAGACGGGCTCCAGGGTCGACAGGAGGGCGATCGTGGACGGCACCTCCTCTCCGCTCACCTCCCCGGCGATGACGTCCCGGATGTACCGGGTCACCGGCACCGTGATCTCCGCGTCCGACTCTCCGGAGAAGAAGGCCGGCGGGAGGATTCGTCCCCCCGGACCGACCAGGCTGTTCCCCAGGGGCGACTTCGGGAGCCGATCCGGCCGGAACACGGGCCGCACGTCCAGGGAGAGGGTGTCGTCGGGCTGGAAGGCCTCCGGGGTCTCCCGGGTCGTGACCACGAGCGCAGCGAAGCTCACCGCACCGGCGTTCAGCTCGAAGGGGCACCCCAGGGCCTCGCAGAGCTCCGGCGGCCCGTTCAGCGTCCTCGGCGGATCCACCCGGAAGACGCTTCGCCATGCGGGCACGCCCCCGACCCGCATCCCGTCCGGGGGCGGCTCGGGAAACGGGTCGTAGACGAAGGTCAGGTCCCGGGGACCGGTGCTGACGATCACCGTGGTGTCCGGATTCGCGCTGGGCCTCGTCCTGAGCCGGAGATCCACGTTCCGGATCCGGATCCGCTCTCCGGCGGTCTCCATGCTCAGCCGGACCCCGCGGGAGGCGTCGGTGGAGTCCGACCACGCCGCCACCGTCGCCGAGTCGACCTGGAAGATCGCGGTGTCGCCCTC
>CAZMPV010000118.1:0-7838 GCA_964567985.1 uncultured Gemmatimonadaceae bacterium | reverse complement strand
CCGTTCGCCACGGTCGGGGGGAGCCCCAGGAAGATCATCAGGGGCAGGGTGAGGGCCGACCCCCCGCCCGCCACCACGTTCACGGCGCCGGCGAAGAGACCTGCGGCGAAGAGGTAGAGATAGGGCAGAACGCCCGTCAGCTCGCTGGCAGGCACGTCGGCTCGGAGTGGCGGAAAGCTGTTTGCTCATCGACTCTGGATCCCACGTGGAGGATACCCCGCCGGCCCGGAGCGGGCCACCCCGGCCAGGCTTTACTCGCCGTCCCCGAGGGTCGGGCTACGGCCCGCGCGCAGGAGGATCCAGGCGCCACCGAGGAGGCCGCACGCCATGGCGGCCAGCCCCGCGTGCCGGAAGACGGCTCCGACGAGCCGGTCGTGGCGGAGGATGCCGAAGCGCATGAGGAGATAGCTCCAGTCGTGCTCCGGCGAGCCCGTCACGGGGGAGACCAGCGGGAGGGCCCGGGCTCGCGCGTCAGCGGCGTAGACGCCCACGTCGACCAGGGCGGTCCCCACCCAGAAGAGGGCGACCGCCACGGCGAACTCGTCGCGCTGGCGGTAGAAGAGGACGCCGACCAGGACCGGGACGCCGAGCTCCATGATCGTTCCCCCGGCCATCCCGGGCAGGCGCCCGAACCACCCGAAGAAGAGGTGGCCGGCTTCGTGGACGACCAGGTTCAGCCCGGCCACGATGCTCCGGAAGAAGGGGTCCCGGAGGTGCCGCCAGAGGATCCAGGCCATGGGCAGGAGAAGGAGCGCCCGGACGGCGGCTTGCGCCTTCGACGTCGCCCCCGGAGGTTGCCGGGCGGCCCGGAAGGAATCCGTTCGGCCGGGGCGTCCCTCGTCTTCGCGGCTCACGGAAGGGACGGTATGCAGGTGACCGGGGCCGGTCAACGAGGTGTCCGCACCCCACCGCTCACCCTGCGACAGGAGACACCATGACAGGAGTCGCGCTCGTCACCGGGGCGTCGTCGGGCCTGGGTCGGGGGCTCTCTCTCCGGCTGGCCCGGGACGGATGGGCGGTGGCCGGGGCGGCCCGCAGGCGGGCGGCCCTCGAGACGCTGGTCACCGAGATCGAGGCGGAAGGGGGCCGGGCCCTGGCCCTTCCCCTGGACGTGACCGACCGGGACGCCGTCCACGACGCCGTCGCCCGCTGCGCCCGCGTCCTGGGCCCCGTCGATCTCCTGGTGGCCAACGCCGGGGTCGCCGGGATCACCCGACCCGACGAGCTCGACGCCCG
The DNA here is from genome assembly GCA_964567985.1 of uncultured Gemmatimonadaceae bacterium. Classification (GTDB taxonomy): domain Bacteria; phylum Gemmatimonadota; class Gemmatimonadetes; order Longimicrobiales; family Gaopeijiaceae; genus CAZMPV01. The sequence goes on along the minus strand of CAZMPV010000118.1, from coordinate 6,602 downwards.
GGAGGTCGAGAAGATCCACCGGGTGAACTTCCTGGGGGCGGTCTATCCCGTGGAGGCCCTCCTCCCGGAGATGCTCCGCCGGGACCGGGGTCACCTGGTGGCGATGAGCAGCCTGGCGGGCTTCAACGGCCTGCCGCTCACGGCGGCCTACTCGGCCAGCAAGGCCGCCATGACGAACTTCTTCGAGAGCCTCCGGATCGACCTCTGGGACCGGGGCGTCGACGTGACGGTGATCACCCCGGGCTACGTCCGGACACCCATGACCGAGGAGAGGAGCCACGGGATGCCCTTCCTCGTGGAGCTGGACGACGCCGTGGATCGCATGGCACGGGCCATCGAGTCCCGGCGGGCCCACGCCGCCTTTCCCTGGCCCCTGGCGGCGCTCACCTGGTGCGCCCGCGTCTTCCCCCGGCCCTTCTACGACTGGCTGGCGTCCCGGGTGGACCGGAGCGAGTAGGGGAGCGGGCGGCCTGCGCCGGAACGGCACGGAACGCCCCCCGGATGATCCTGGATCTGCGTCCGGGAGCTCGGGAACGCCTCAGCCCGCCGGCCTCCGCACCACCTCGCCCCCCTTCATGACGAAGTCGATATCCCCCAGAGCCGAGATGTCGCTCAGCGGATCGCCGGGGGCGGCCACCAGGTCGGCCAGGAGCCCCGGCGCCACCCGACCCCGGTCGTCGAGCTCGAAGATCCGGGCGTTGCCGGCGGTGGCGGCGTGGAGGACGTCGGCCGGGGCCATTCCGTAGTCCACCATGAGCTCGAGCTCCCGGACGTTGTCGCCGTGGGAGAAGACGCCCACGTCGCCGCCGAAGCAGATCTCGACCCCGGCGTCCAGGGCCGCTCGGACCGACGCCCGCTTCCGCCGGATGCGCTCGGGCACCGGATCGACCCCCTCCTTCCACCCGCCGTAGCGGCTGATGGCGTCGCCGGCGGCGATGGTGGGGCAGAGGGCCACTCCGCGCTCGGCCATGAGCCGGAAGACCTCTGGGGTGCCCCCGTCGCCGTGCTCGATGGTGCGGACGCCGGCCACGGTGGCCCGTCGCATCCCTTCGGGGGACGAAGCGTGGGCCACGACCCGCCGTCCGGAGGTCTCCGTCACCTCGACCACCCGCTCCAGCTCGTCGGAGGTGAAGATCGGCCGGGCCTCGCCGTCGGGACCCCAGCGGTAGTCGGCGTAGATCTTGATCCAGTCGGCGCCCCGGCCGATCTGATCCCGAACGACCCGGATCAGGTCGTCGACCCCGTCGGCGACCTGGGCCCCCTTGGGGAGCCGGTGCTCCGGCGCGCCCCGGGGGTTGTAGCTCCCGGTGCCCACGATGGCCCGGGTGGTGACGATCATCCGGGGTCCGGGGACGACGCCCTTCTCGACGGCCGACTTCAGCCCCGCGTCGGCGTAGCCCGCGCCCTCGGTCCCGAGGTCCCGGGTCGTCGTCACCCCCGCCTCCAGGGTCCGGCGGGCGTGGACCACCGCCCGGGCCACCCGCTCGGCCAGGGGCTCCTCAAGGACCTGGGCGGTCCAGGGCGTCTCGTCGTAGGGGTGCAGGAGGAGGTGGGAGTGGCCCTCGATGAGCCCCGGCAGCAGGGTCCGGCCCGGGAGCTCCATCACCCGGGCGCCCTCGGGCACCTCGACCTCGCCTTCGGGACCCGCGGCCCGGATCCGCTCGCCCTCCACCAGGACGACCCAGCCCTCCCGCAGGGGACCCTCGCCGGTGTAGACCCGCTCCGGCCGCAGGAGCACCGCGGCGTCCCCCTCTCCGGCCTGCGCCGCCGCCGGCCCGGCGAGAGCGAGGGGCCCGGCGGCCGCGAGGAGGGCCGGGAAAAGGAGGGCGGGAACGCTGAGGGAGGCGACGGTCGAGCGGGCGCGATCGGTCATGGCGGACCCCAGGGATCGGAATTTTGGATCGTCCGACCAAGATGAGCCCGGCAGTCGCCTCTGGCCACCGGCGCGCCGGGCGGGGTCGCCCCCCGTTCACCGGCCTCCCGGCGGGCCCCTTGGCCGGGCCCCGGGGGTGCCCGTATCTTGCGCTCGGACGACAACGCGCACTGAAGTGGAGGTCTCATGAGCGACCGGGTGAGCACGCTCCTTGAGGGCCGGACCGAACGCCTCGAGCAGGTCCTCGGCCGCTCCCTGGAGCCGGCCGAAGGATCCGACGACGCGCCGCTGACCGAGGAGAAGAAGTCGTATCTTCTGGACGAGGCCCGGGACCTCTACTGGAACGAGCTGGAGTGGGAGAATCTCACCGAGGAGGAGCGGCTCGACGGGGGAGGGGCGCTGACGGAGCTGGCGTTCCCGGGCCTGCTGGCCTTCGTCCGGGGGCTGCTGCTGGACGAGGCGATGCCCGACGCCCAGGCCCCGGCCCAGCCCCGGCCGGAGGTGGTGGCGGAGATCCTCCGTTTTCTGGCCGCTCGACTGGTCGAGCTCGGGGACGAGCTGGACGACGCGTCGGGCGAGGAGGCGGAAACGATGGAGGAGGAGCTGGCCATGACCGACCGGCTCATCGACCTGGTCCTCTACGAGCTCTACGAGCTGAGCGAGTCCGAGGTGGAGCGGGTGGAGGCGGCCGGACGCCCCTCCGGCTAGAAGGGTGTTGAAGACATATGGCGGCCAGCGTGAAGGGGTCTTGCGTGTCCCAGGCTAGGCGGAGTTCCGAAGGCGATGCCGAGGCATCGGTGAGGGGCTCCAACGACGAGACCACGCTTCGCGTGGTGCCCGGCCGCAACCCCCCTTCACCCTTCGGGTTGGGGCGGCACGGCGCCACCTCCGTTGTTGGCGCGCCTCGACGTAGCCACGGCTATGCCTTCGGCACGCCGCCTAGGAGCTGGCAGGGCACCGCGCGGCGCAGCCGCGTGGTCCGCGCTCCCAACGCTGGCCGCCATATGTCTTCAACACCCTTCTAGGGCCGACCCGGCCGAGACTCCCGTGCTCCCCGTCTTCGGCGCTCGCCCCGGACACCCGTACCTGGCGGGAGCGCCCCTCCTCTTTGCCCACCGGGGCGGCGCGGGCCTGGCGCCGGAGAACACGATGGAGGCCTTCCGGCTGGCGGTGGAGGTCTGGGAGGCCGACGTCCTGGAGATGGACGTGCGCTGCACCGCCGACGGAGAGGTCGTGGTCATCCACGACGAGACCGTGGACCGGACGTGCGACGGGAGCGGGGCGGTGGCCGAGCTCACCTGGGACGAGCTCGGCGGCTTGGACGCCGGCCACCACTTCGTGGATCCCCGGGGGGAGCCGTCTTTCCGGGGCCGGGGCGTCCGGGTCCCGCGCTTCGAAGAGGTCCTGGAGGCCTTCCCGGGGACCCGGCTGAACGTGGACTCCAAGTGCCCGGAGGCGTGCCCGGGGCTGGTCGAGGCCGTCCGGCGCCACAGTGCCCAGCACCGGGTTCTGATCGCCGCCGAGCGGGAAGCCCACCGGGCCGCCGCCCGGGGCTATGCCGGCGCCTGGGGGGCGTCCCGCTCCCAGATCCGGCGCTTCTGGATCCTGGAGCGCCTGGGGCTGGCCGACCTCGTGCCCCTGGGCGCCGACGCCCTCCAGGTGCCCGAGACGTGGCAGGGCCGCACCGTGGTGACCCCCTCCTTCGTGGACGCCGCTCACGCCCGTAACGTGCCCGTGCACGTCTGGACCGTGGACGAGGAGGACGACATGCGGCGCCTCCTCTCCTGGGGCGTCGACGGGATCCAGACCGACCGTCCGGATCGCCTGGCCCGGGTCCTGGTGGAGGAGACCGGACGGGCCCCGCCCCCGGGGCTCCGGGACGCCTGAGGCCGGCCGTGTCCAGCGCCGACGCCCCGGACCTCGGCCGGCGATTCGGAGAGCGCCTGGACGCCCTCGGCGTTCCGGCTCCGGGTGACCGGGTCGTGGTGGCCGTCTCCGGGGGCGTGGACTCGCTGGTCCTCCTCCACCTCCTCCGCTTCGGCCCGGGAGCTCCCTCCTTCGAGCTCGTAGCGGCCCATTTCGACCACCGCATGCGGCCGGAGAGCCCGGCCGACGCCCGCTGGATCCGGGGGCTCCTCCGGGCCTGGGAGGTCGACGGCCGCTTCGGGCGCGCCGACCAGCCCCCGGAGAGCGAGGAGGAGGCCCGGGAGGGTCGCTACGCCTTCCTCCGGGGGGTGAAGCGGGCCGAGAACGCCGCCTGGATCCTCACCGCCCACCACGCCGACGACCAGGCCGAGACCGTTCTCTTCCGGGCCCTTCGGGGCACGGGCGTCGCCGGGCTCGCCGGCATCCCCGAGCGGAGGGAGCCGGGGATCGTCCGGCCCCTGCTGCCCTTCTGGAAGGAGGAGCTCGAGGCGTACGCCGCACGGGCCGGCATCCGCCCCCGACCGGACCCCACGAACCGGGAGGGCGACTTCGCCCGGAACGTCATCCGCCACGAGCTGATCCCCCGGGCCGAGGAGGCGGTGGCGGCCGGGGCCCGACGGGCCCTGGTCCGGCTGGCCCGTCTGGCCGCGGGGGAAGAGGCCGCCTGGGAGAGCCTCCGGCCCCGACTCCTGGACGGGGTCCTGATCGAGGACGGTCCGGATACGACCGGCGGCGGAGAGGGAGCCGCGGGCGGGCCCGTCGTTCTCGACCGGAGCGCCTTTCTGGAATACCATCCCCGGGTGCGAGCCCGGCTGCTCCGGGCCCTCGTCGAGGGCTTCGGCGAGGGGCTGGACGAGGCCGGAACCCGGGAGGCGGTGGAGTTTACCAGAGCGGGCGCCAGCGGTCGCCGCCTCGACCTCCCGGGAGGGCTCGTACTCGCCCGGGAGTTCGATCGCCTGGTGCTGCGCCGAGCCCGGGAGACGGGACCCGACGAGACCCTGGTGGTCCCCGAGGCCGGTCCGGGGCGGGGAGAGCTCAGGATCGGAGGGCGCCGGCTGCGGGCCCGCTGGTCCCTGGGACCCGGGGCAACCGGGGAGTGGACGGAGCGCTTCTCGCCTTCCCGGCTCTCCTTCCCCCTCACGATCCGGGGCTGGAGCCCCGGCGACCGGATCCGCCTCTCCTACGGAACGAAGAAGCTCAAGAAGCTCTTCGGCGAGCACAGGGTGCCTCGCCGGGAGCGACATCGAACGCCGGTGGTGGCGGACGCGGACGGGGAGGTGGTCTGGATCCCGGGCCTGACGCCCTCGGCCGGGAGCCGGCCGGACGACGACGAGGCATTCTTCATGGGAATCGAGGATGCGGACAGCGCCTGACACCGCGGCGAAGCTCGGGAGCCGGGAGATCGGCCGTGTCGTCTACGACCGGGAGCGGATCGAGGCCCGGGTCCGGGAGATGGGCGCGGCGATCACCCGGGCGTACGCCGAGGACGCAGAGCTCCTGGTCTTGGGGCTGCTCAAGGGCTCCTTCGTCTTCCTGGCCGACCTGGTCCGGGCGGTGGACCGTCCGCTCCACGTGGACTTCCTGGTCGCCCGGAGCTACGGGGACCGGACGGTGACCTCGGGAGAGGTGGAGCTCCTCTACGACCCGGCGGCGTCCCTCGAGGGCCGCCACGTGGTCCTGGTGGAGGACATCGTGGACAGCGGGACGACGCTCGAGCGGGTCGTGCCGACGCTGGAGGAGCGGGACCCCGCCAGCCTGGAGATCTGCGCGCTCCTCCACAAGCGGAAGACGACCCTGGAGACCGAGCCCCGCTGGGTGGGATTCGACGCGCCGGACGAGTTCCTGGTGGGCTACGGCCTCGACTACAGCGAAGATTTCCGGCACCTTCCTTATATCGCGACCCTCTGAGACGGGGAATGACGAGGCCCGCGACCGTGCCTCTTGCCATCAGCTAGATGTCCGAGCAGCGAGACCCGAAGAAGCCCGACCAGGAATCGAAGTGGGCCAGTCTCTCGAAGACGGCCTCCTTCTGGATTCTCCTGGTCCTCATGTCGATCCTGGCCGTCCAGTTCGTCCGGGGCCAGGACGAGACCGCCGCGGACTTCACCTACACCCAGTTCCGGCAGCAGCTCCGGAACGGCAACGTCCACGAGGTGACCGTGGTCGAGGGGACCCGGATCCGGGGCGAGCTCCGGAGCCCGGTGACCCGGGACGAGCAGGACGTGGTGGACTTCCAGACCACCCTCCCCGGCGAGATCAGCGAGTCCCTGCTGGCCACGATGGAGGAGCAGGGTGTCGTGATCTCGGCGGAGCGGGAGGACCAGGGCTGGTGGACCTTCCTCCTGAGCGCGCTTCCCTGGGTTCTCTTCATCGCCTTCTGGATCTGGCTCCTCCGGACCATGCAGTCCGGGGGCAACCGGGCGTTCCAGTTCGGCCGCTCCAAGGCGAAGCAGATCTCGCCGGACACGCCGAAGGTGACCTTCAGCGACGTGGCCGGCTGTGACGAGGCGAAGGCCGAGCTCCAGGAGATCATCGAGTTCCTGAAGGATCCCCAGCGCTTCGCCCGCCTCGGCGGTCGCCTGCCCAAGGGCGTGCTCCTGGTGGGCCCGCCGGGGACCGGGAAGACGCTCCTGGCCCGGGCGGTGGCCGGGGAGGCCGGTCGGCCCTTCTTCCAGATGTCCGGCTCGGACTTCGTGGAGATGTTCGTCGGCGTGGGAGCCTCCCGGGTCCGGGACCTCTTCGAGCAGGGGAAGGCCCACGCGCCCTGCATCATCTTCGTCGACGAGATCGACGCGGTGGGACG
>CAZMPV010000117.1:0-7848 GCA_964567985.1 uncultured Gemmatimonadaceae bacterium | reverse complement strand
GGCCGTCTCGGCGAGGATCACGCACGCCAGCGCCGGAGCGAGCTGGAGCGTATCCAGGGCGGCGCCCGCGGCCGAGCGCTGGACGAGGTGGGAGGGATCCGGGAGTCCCGTGCCGCGGACCCGCTCCAGGAAACCCGACGCCCCGTCCCGGATCAGGGGAATCGCGGCGCCGAAGACGCCGAAGAGGACGAAGAGGACGGCGTAGACTGCGGCGGCGTGAGCGGCGGGAGCCGGCGCGAAGGCCACCGGGAGCACGAGGAGGAGGGGAATGCCGACGTTCAGAACGAAGAGGCGCCGCCGCCGAAGCGCCGTGCGCCACTCCAGCGCCCAGATCACCCCGCTCACCCTTCGGGCCGCCCTCACCGGTCGATCTCCGCGCCCGTGAGCTCCCGGAAGGCCCGGCCGAGCCCGGGCTCCCTGATCTTCAGCTCCCGGATCTCCACCCCCCAATCGGCGAGGCGGACGACCAGGTCGGAGACGCCGACCTCGTCCCGGGGCCACGAGACGCGGATCCGGCGCTCCCGGGGTCCGGCGTCGGGGGTGCCGCCCCCGCCTTCCGGGCCCGTCTCTTCCAGCCGGTACGGGGCGGCCAGCGCGGGGAGGTCGCCGTCACCGGAGAGCCGGACCCGGAGCTCGGCCTCGGGGCGCCCCCGGTGCCGGGCCAGCAGGTCGTCCGGGGGCGCGTCCTCCACGACACGGCCCCGGTGGAGGAAGACGACCCTGTCGGCCAGCTCCGGCACCCGAGCCAGGGCGTGGGTCGCCAGGAGGACGGCCGCACCCGACGCCGTCCGCTCCCGGAGGAGCGCCGCCAGGGCGTCGGCCCCGGGCGGATCGAGGCTGCCGAAGGGCTCGTCCAGGACGATCAGGTCCGGTCGGTGCGCCAGGGCCTCCACCAGGAGGAGCTTCCGCTTCATCCCCCGGGAGTACTCCTCGACCGGTGTGTCGGCGACCTCGTCCAGGTCGAGGCGATCGAAGAGCGAGACGAGGGCTTCGTCGGCGGGCCCGGGGGCGATTCCGGACGCCGCCGCGAAGAAGCGGGCGTTCTCCCGACCGGTGAGGGCGTCCCGGTGGACCGCGTCGGCGCCGGCGAACCCGATGCGGCGGAGCGCCTCCGGGCCCGGGGGCGAGGGGGCTTCGAGGACCCGGACGCTGCCCCGGGTGGAGTGAAGGCGGCCGGCCGCCAGGCGCAGCAGGGTCGTCTTCCCGGAGCCGTTGGGGCCCGCCACGGCGACGAGCTGGCCGCCGTGGACGTCCAGGCCGACGCCGTCCAGGGCCTCCCGGCCTCCCGGGTAGCGGAAGGAGAGGTCCCGGAGCTCCAGAAACGGGGAGCCGGCCGGCTCCGTCAGAGGTCCCACCCGGCCCGGGCGAGCATCCAGAGGTTGGCCAGCACCACTGCCAGGGCGCAGAGGTAGAGGGACGAGGGGAGGGTGGCCCCGGGATCCGGGAGGAAGGCCCCCTCCATGAGGGCCGGGATCCGGAGCGCGTGCAGCGCCCAGATGATCCGGGCGAACCAGACGTTGCGCCAGCTCCAGAGCCCCCAGAAGACGAAGGCGAGGATGCCGGCGCCCAGGAGCAGGAAGAGCCACGCCGGCCCCCGCCCCTCGGGGAGGAGGCCGCGCTGCCAGAGGACCCACACCCCGAACTCGTACAGCAGCCCGACGTGGAGGTAGAAGAAGGCGGCCTGGCGGAACTTGCGGTCCCGGGCGGTGAGACTCCCGGCTTCGGACACCCCTACATCCCCTCCAGGCCCAGGTCGCTCCTGGCCCGGTCCATGACCTCGGGCGTGATTTCGCCGATGTCCCGCTCTCGTGCGTAGTCGGTGTAGATCCGCTTTACCATCCCCCGGACGAAGGAGGGCACCCGCTGAAGCCGGTCGACGGCCTCGCTGCTCCACTCGACCCGACCCGACGATCCCTGTCCCGCATCGCCGGCGGCGGAGGTCGGGGCGCCCGGGCTCCCGTCGTCCTCGACCTCCTCCTCCGGCCCGGGCTCTTCAGCGGCGACGTCCGCCCCGGCGGTCCCGGCGGAGCCCACGATCTCGGCGCCCTCGAAGGCGTCCGCCCGACCGTCGGCCAGGTGGGTCCTGGTCACCTCCATGGGCTGCTCGGGGACGGTCCGGCCGCCGACCTTCACGCCCATTCCGCTCACGAGCTGGGTCTCCATGGGGTTGGTCAGCATCGCCATCTCGCGGCTGCAGCTCCCGCACGAGAAGACCGCCGCCATCGTGCCGTCGCCGGGGAGCTGGCGCTCGGCGAACTCCATCACCTCGTCGCACTCCAGGCAGAGAAACTTCATCTCGGCAGCTCCTCGATGCGGTCGGCGAGCCCCTCGAGGGCCGCCACGGCCGGTGAGCCGGTGGCGCCCTCCAGGGGCCGACCCCGGTCCGTCTCCGAGCCGAGCCGGGGGTCGAAGGGGATCCGGGCCCAGACCTCCAGCTCGCTGCCGGAGGCGAGGGCGTCCTCTCCCCGCCCCGGGAAGAGGTTGGTGGCGTGTCCGCAGTCCGGACAGACGAACTCCGTCATGTTGGCCACGAGCCCCAGGGCGTCGGGGCTCGCGTCCCGGACCTGGCGCACCGACCGGGACACCACGAAGCGGGACATCTCCGACGGCGTGGTCACCAGCAAGGCCAGGTGGAGCCGGGGGACCAGCTCCAGGAGCCGGAGGATCTTGTCGGTGCCCGGCGGAACGTCCACGAGGAGGAAGTCGAGCTCGCCCCAGGCCACGTCGGAGAGGAACTCCCGGAGGGCGCCGGTCTCCATCGTGCTCTGCCAGAGGTAGCGGTCCTGGTCGGGCCCCTTCCACTCCAGGGGGGCCTCGCCCTCCTCCTGGAGGAGCTCCATCGACATGACCTTCACCCCGGAGGCCAGCGGCGGGACCACGCCGTCCTCCCTGTCGCCGAGGCGGGCGTCGCCGGCGCCCAGCATCCGGGCCAGGGAGGGCCCGTTCAGGTCGGCGTCCAGCGCCCCCACCTCGTGGCCGCGTCGGGCCAGGAGCGCGGCCAGGTTGGCCGTGACGATGCTCTTTCCGACCCCTCCCTTCCCGCTGGCCACGGCCACCAGGCAGCGCACATCCGAGAGCCGTCGGGCCAGGCGCTCGTGGTGGGCGGCGACCTGGTCCGGGAGGTCCGACTCGCCTTCGCCTCCAACGTCGAAGTAGGTGCGGATCTTTCGCATGGCGCTCGCTGGCCGCGGGGTCGGAAGGGTGGAGTCGGTGTCAGGGAACGAGCTGCTCGCCGCTCTCGTCCTCGACGATGAGGGCGTCCACCGGACACCTCTCGCACGCCTCCAGGAGGGTGGCCCGGTCCACGCCGTCGGCCCCGTCCTTGAAGACGGCGATCCCCTCGTCGTCGAACTCGAAGGCGTCGGGGGCCACGTCGATGCAGTCGCCGAAGCCGACGCAGATCAGCCGGTCGATCTTGATCGTCAGCCCGTCGATCTCGCGCTCCTCGACGTCTCCCATCCGGCGCACCCCCTTTCCGATTCGTCCGAGATCGATCCGGTACCGGGCCGGTCCCGGGCGGAAGCGTGAAGGTGCGCGCCGGGGGCGGCCGGTCGCAAGGAGGGGCGGAGCCGGGTGACCTTCCACCGAACCCGGCCGCCCCCCTCGCGACGCGTGAGAACCTGGAGTCGGGAGGTGGGTATCGCAGCCCGTGCCGTCGCCAGGAACCGCGGCGATCGCCATCGCTCCCTCTCTTCTTCCGGTCTTCTTCCGGCACTTTGGAGGTCGAATGTCCCGTGGGATTTCCGCAGTTCTGCTCCTCGTCGTCCTCGCTTCGTGGACCCCGGTGGCCTCGGCCCAGGAGGAGAGCCCCTGGAGCCTGGAGGGAGAGCTGGGCGGCAGCATCTTCTTCGGGAATACGGACCAGACGACGATCACCACCCGGGCGGCGACCTCGAGGGCCGACAGCACGCTGGAGTTCGGCGCCGAGGCCAGCTTCATCTACGGCGAGGCCACCGGCGACGACGGAAACGCCTTCGTGGCGAAGCGGTCGTGGAACGTCAGCAGCAGCCTCGACTATCGCCCGTACGGACGCCTCAGCCCCTTCGTCTTCGGGACCGGACAGTCGAGCTTCGAGCGGAGGATCGACCTGCGCTACAACGTGGGCGGCGGCGCGAAGTGGACCTTTCTGCGGTCCGAACGGGACCGCCTCGACCTCAGCCTGGCGGCCCTGGCCGAGCAGACCTTCGTCCGGGACGACGACGGGGGCCCCGAGACGAAGGCCCGCTGGTCGGCCCGGCTCCGGGCGCGGCGGGTGCTCTCCGACGGTCGGCTGACCCTGCAGACCACGAACTTCTACCGGCCGGTCATCGACGAATTCGGCAACTTCGTCTTCGAATCCGAGTCGTCGCTGGCCTTCAACGTGAACTCCGCGGTGACCCTGAAGGTCAGCTTTCTCGACACGTACGACAGCGAGGCCGAGGCCCGGGGCGCCGAGACGAACAACGACGGCCAGATCCTCTTCAGCGTCCTGAGCTCCTTCTGATCCCGCCGTCGGCCCGACTCCGCCGTCGGCCCGACCGAGCCCCGGCGGCTCAGCTCCCGGGGACCCGGATCCGGCCCCGGGCCACCGCGACGGCCGTGCCGACGAGGTGGACCCGGTCGCCCTCGAGGCGCACCCCCAGGCTGCCGCCCCGCTCGGAGATCTGCCTGGCCCGGAGGGAGGTCCGGTCCAGCTCGTCGGCCCAGTAGGGCGTCAGCACGGTGTGGGCCACGCCGGTGACCGGATCTTCGTCGATCCCGGCCCAGGGGGCGAAGAAGCGGGAGACGAAGTCGACGTCCGGAGCTCCGCCGGGAGCGGTCACGGCCACGCCGAGGTCCTCGCCCCCGAGGTCCACTTCGAGGAGGGCGTTGAAGTTCGGCCGGAGCTCCGCCACGTCCTCCTCGGCGCCCAGGCGGACGAGCCAGAGGTTCTCGGCCCGCAGGCAGGGAACTCCCTGGGGGCAGCCGAGGCATTCCAGGAGCCCGGGAGGCGGCGCCTCGATCGTCGGCGGATCGGCCGGGAAGTCCATCCGGAGGGATCCGTCGGGATCCCGGTGAACCGTGAGGAGCCCGCTGGCGGTGAAGAAGCGCAGCGGCGGCTCGTCGCCCCGCTGCTGGAGGAGGACCTGTGAGCTGGCCAGGGTGGCGTGGCCGCAGAGGGGGACCTCCATGGTGGGGGTGAACCACCGGAGCGGGCGGACGCCGTCCGCGTCGGGAGGCTCGACGAAGGCGGTCTCCGAGAGGTTCATCTCGGCCGCGATCGTCTGCATCGCCTCGGCCTCCAGGGGGGCGTCCAGAACGCAGACCGCCGCCGGGTTGCCCCGGAACGGCCTGTCCGTGAAGGCGTCCACCGTGTAGAATTCGACCTCGGACTCCGCCGTCATCTCCGACCTCCAGCATTGGAAGCGTGCTCGCACCCGCCGAATGGCGGCCGGACTCCGCGCGGCCGTCCAGCATGTGAACCCTCCGTTGGCCCGGGAGATCCGCCGCCGGGAGGTGTCGTGAGCGCCGGGAAGCGCCGTAGACGTGGTCGAGACAACCGAAGCTCCGGCCGGCGTCCCCGGGACCGGGACGTCGCCGCCTCCGCCCGGTGGCTGAAGCTCGTCGCCTGGGGTGGCCTCCCCGGGGGTCTCATCGGCTTCCTCATCGGGCTCTTCGGGGGCGGCGGGATCCTCTGGGGCGTGCTCGGCGCCGTCGTCTGCGGCGGCGGTGCCGTGGCCTTCGGAGCGGGCCTCGCCGAGGGAGCCGGTCGGATGGCCGAAACGCTCTACAATCCTTCGGGCGCTTCCACCCCGTACCGCCCCGACTATTCCCACGCCGAGTCCCTGGCGGCCCGGGGCCGCTACGACGAGGCGATCGAGGCGTACGAGTCCGCCGTGGCTGAAAACCCCGGGGAGCCGGAGCCGTATATTCGGATCGCCCGCCTCCTCCGGGACGAGCTCGGCCGCTTCGAGGCCGCGGCCCGCTGGTTCCGACGGGTCCGGCGGGACGCCCGGACGTCCGATCGCCAGGAGGTCCTCGTGGGACGAGAGCTGGTCGAGCTCTACCGTGACCGGATGGATCTGCCCTTCAAGGCCGCCCCCGAGCTCGCCCGTCTCGCCGAGCGGCTCGGAGACGGCCCGGAAGGGGAGTGGGCCCGGAGGGAGCTCGCCGAGCTCAAGGAGCGCCTGGCCGGAAAGGACCGGATGGCCGAAGAGGAAGGGTAGCCGGCTCCTCCGTGCCCGACTCTCCGCTCACCCTTCGCCGGTTCGTCCGCTTCTACGCGCCCCTGGCGGCGACGAGCCTGCTGCTCACCGTCACCAACCCCCTCCTGACGGCTGCGCTGGCGCGGACGGCGAATCCGGCGGCGGCCCTGGCGGGCTACTCGGTCGCCTTCGCCCTGTGCGGGGTCCTCTACAGTCCCCTCCTGGTGGTCCAGCAGGTGGCCGCCACCCGCCTCCTGGAAGGCCGGGACCTGGAGCCGGTCCGTCGCTTCGCCCTGGTCACCGGCGTCCTCTTCTCCATGCTCGCGGCCGTCGTCGCCTTCACTCCCTTCGGCGAGTGGGTCTTCTCCGGGCCGATCGGTGTCCGGGGCAACGTTCTGAGCGAGGCGCTGGAGGCCATGAGGCTGCTCTGGCCGGTGCCGCTGCTGACCGGCATCCGGGCCACGCACCAGGGGAGGCTCGTCGCCGGCCACCGGACCCACCCCATCGCGGCGGCCACCGGCACCCGGACCGCGGTCCTGGCGGTCGTCGCCTTCGGCCTCGCCTGGACGGCGGGGGGCGCGTGGGTGGGCGGCGCGGCTTTCACCGCGGGGCTGATCGTCGAGGCGTCGGTGGTCGGATTCGCCCGGGCGCCGGAGCCCCACCGGGAGGGCGCGGACGACGTCACGCTCCTGGAGGCGGGCCTCGGCGAGGGCGACGAGCTGCTGCGCTTCTCGGCCCCGTTGATGCTGAACGTGCTGCTCTGGTGGAGCACCCCGCTGATCATCGACGCGGTCCTGGCCCGGACGCCGGAGCCCGAGCTGGCCCTGGCCTCCTTCGCGGTGGTGGAGGCGGTGGCGTGGTTCCTCACCGCGCCGGTGGGTCAGCTTCAGCACGCCAGCATCGCCCTGGTGGAGGACCGTCCGAGCCACGGCAAGGTGAGGCTCTGGGGCGGCGTCCTGGCGGCGGGGGTCTTCGCCTTCCTCGGGGCCATGGCGATGCCGGGCGTGAGGGAGTGGCACCTGGACCTCGTCTTCAGCCTCGAGCCCGGGCTGCTCGCCCACGCGGCCAGGGCGCTGCCGGTCGCGGCCCTGTATCCGCTCCTCTACGGCCACCGGCAGTTCTACCAGGGTCTCTTCATCCGGGTGGGATGTCCGGACGTGGTCGGCCAGGGGGCCGTGCTCCGGGTGGCCACGGTGGTGGCGGTCTCACTTCTGCTCGTGGGGCCGCTGGGTCACCTCGGTGCGGCCCTCGGCGTGGGCGTCCACGCCTTCGGAATCGGCGTCGAGGACTTCTACCTGGAGCGCCGCTCCCACAGTCGGGTCATGCCGGCCCTCGAAGTGCCCGAGCCGGTCAGCGGATCCGCTTCCTCTTCCGCTTCATGAAGTCCATCATCACGTACTCGCCCAGGGTCATGGTGCTGGTGAAGTAGGCCTTCCCCCGTGCGATCTCGGAGACCTTCTGGACGAACTCCATCAGGTAGGGGTCCCGGGCGAGCATGAAAGTGTTGATCAGGATGCCCTGCTTCCTGCACGCAGCCACCTCCCGGAAGGTCCGCTTCAGGATCCTCCGATCCAGCCCGCCCGGGTTCTTGTAGATCCGCCCGTCCGGCATCGTCATCGCCGACGGCTTCCCGTCGGTGATCATGATGATCTGCTGCATCTCGCTCTTCTGGGAGCGGAGGATC
>CAZMPV010000116.1:4075-7888 GCA_964567985.1 uncultured Gemmatimonadaceae bacterium | reverse complement strand
GAGCCACGTCCAGGCGCTCGACCACGTCGGGCACCTGGGTCTGGAGCCACTCCCAGAGGGGATCGCCGAGCCCCCGCTCGATCCGCCGGGCGGCGTCGTCGGGGAGCCACTCCGCCGGACGCCCCAGGGGGCGGTCCAGGAGCGCGTCGGCCAGCCGGTGGGCGCCCTTGCGATAGAGGGTGCGGGCACCTTCGCTCCGGCCGGCCCGGACGATCCACTCCGAGAGCTTCTCCGGCGGCACCCGCTCGAAGAGGTCGCCCCAGGTGCGGGCGCCGGCCCGCTCCATGGCGCCCTGGAGCTTCTCGACCAGGAATGTCCGGGTCTCCGGGTCCCGGGCCATGCCCACTACCCAGTCGGCCAGGGTCTCCCGGGCCTCCACCACCGCGGGGTCGTCGGGCCCGCCCAGGACGTCGGCCACGGGCCGCCGGAGAAAGTCGACGATGGCGTCGTTGACGCTCCGGGCCATCGCCCGCTGGACCGCCTCGTCCTGGAGCATCTCCGAGATCCGGTCGGCGCCCTCCTCCTCGATGGTGTCCAGGACCCGCTCCACCGTCTCCTCGGTCACCACCAGACGGGCCATGATGCGCTGGTGGAACTTGAGGTCCCGGAGGAAGCGGTGCATGAGCTCGTGGATCACCGACTGGAAGCGGGCCCGGGCCTCCTCGTCCTCCAGCAGGGAGCCGAGGCGCTCGATGGTCAGGGGCAGGTAGCCGGCGATCGCCTTCTCCAGGGATCCGACCAGACCGAGAGGAACGGTCTCCTCGAAGGTGCGCTCGTGGCGGAGCAGGGTCCGGCCGGCCCGGTCCAGGTAGTCGTCGACGGCGTCCCGGAACCCCTCGCTCTCCACGGCGTCGGCGAGCCACTCCTCCACGGCCTGGGCCATGGCCTCCTCCCGGGCCGGCGTGAGCACGCCGGCCAGGGGCTCGTCCTCGACGGCTTCGACCAGGTCGTGGGCCTTCCGCTCCACCAGCTTCTCGAAGTCCTCCGACGACAGGTATGCCTCGAAGCGGCCGAGACCCCGTTCCACCGCCTCGTCCAGGATCGTCTCGGCCTCCTCCACCAGGCCCGGCGGCAGAACCTCCCGCAGCGAGCCCCGCTCCTCCTCCAGGACGGCTTCCAGGAAGGCCGACAGCCGATCGTCGAAGGCCCTGCGGAACTCCCTGTTGCGGAAGATCCGGGTCAGGTCCTCCTCGGTCAGCAGGCGCCCGCCTACGGTGCGCCCGATCGCCGCTGCCAGGCGCGGCTGGTTCTTGGGGATGGCGCCCTGGAAGAATTCCAGGGTCCGGGAGCCGATCCGGGGCGGCCGGTAGGGATGGAAGAGCATCCAGATGGCGACCGTGTTGGTCAGCCCTCCGGCCAGGGCTCCGAAGAGGATCGTGACCAGGGCCCGGATCAGCTCTCCGGACACGGAGCCGTCGATCATCCGCGCCGGTGGCGGACCAGGCCCCGGACCGGGTATTCGGCGCCCAGGACCCGGAGCGTGCCCCGGACGACGTAGAGGCCCTCCACCGGGAGGACCGGCCCCTCACCCCCGCCGGCCGCGAGCTCGACGCTCACCACCTCGAGAACCCCGTCGAGCTCGCCGCCCGGCGTGCTCACGCGCCACGACATGGGCACGTCCCGTCGGGCCCGCTCGAATGCCCGGATCTCGGGCCACGCGGCGCTCACCTCGGGCCACCGGATCTCCCGGAAGTCGAGCCGGCCGAAGCCCTCCATGGCTCCGGGGCTGTTCTCCGGCCCCTCCTCCGGGGCGGTGAGGACCACGTGGAGGGAGTCCCCCGAGACGAGGAACGCCCAGTCGCCGTGGGCCGGATCCGATGCCCCGCGTCCCCGGCTCACGTCCAGGACGTAGCCGTCGAGCCGGCGGGAGGCGAGGCTCAGGGCCCCTTCCCGGAGGTTGAAGGTCTCTCCCCGGGAGCCGGTCCACTCCACCAGCGTGGGGCCCGGCCGAAGCTCGAGGCGCCGGGGGTCGGCGTCGTAGACGATCGCCTCCACGGCGTCTTCCTGACCGACGATCAGCCGGAGGGGCCCCCGGGGCAGGATCCGCCATGGGGCCCGGCTCGGCGGCGTCTCCCAGCGCTCCTCGACGAAGGGGTCCCACTCTTCCCCCCGGGCGAGCCAGCCACTGACCGAGCGTTGCACGCCGCCCGGTACGGTCCGGGCCGAGAAGAAGAAGGGGACGACGACCGTCGAGTCGGGCTCGGGAGAGGTGAACACGAAACGCCGTTCGTAGACCCGCCCCACATTGTTTCGCTCCGCCTCCGCCGAAGCCGAGTCGGCGCGGGATGCGCCGGGTCGGGAAGCGGGCTCGTCTTCGCAGGCGGCGGGCCCGAGGAAGAGGACCAGGATGGCCGCCGCGAGAAGCCGGGTGGGGTTCGTCCGTGCCATGACCGCGTGGAAGGTAGCGGTGGGGCCGACCAGGGTCGAGGACGAGGAGGAGGCCGGAGGCGAGGAACCCCGCGCCCCGACGCCCTTTCCCAGGCTTGCCGCCCCCGGTCGGCGCTCCTATTCTTGGGCCGCTCATCCATCGGATCTCGCTGACTTTCCTCGATCCAGGGACCGCCACGCGATGCAGCTCTATACGAAGATCCTGATCGGCATGGTGGCCGGGGGCGTCGTCGGCTTCGGCGCGAACGTCCTGGGCATCGGGTGGCTCCAGGACATCCTGGTGGGCATCGAGCCCCTGGGAACCGCCTGGATCCGGGCCATCACGATGATCGTCATCCCCCTGGTGGTGGCGAGCCTGCTGGTCGGGACCGCGTCCCTCGGCGACATCCGGAAGGTGGGCCGGATCGGGCTCAAGACCCTGATCTACTACATGTGCACCACCGCCATCGCCGTGAGCATCGGGCTGGCGGTGTCGAACCTGGTGGAGCCGGGGGGCAGGGTGGACGCCTCGACCCGGGACGCCCTCTCCGCCCAGTTCGAGGGCCAGGCGGCGGAGAGCGTCGAGCTGGCCGAGCAGGCGCCCTCCCTGGTCGAGACGCTGCTCAACATGATTCCGCGGAATCCGGTCCAGGCGGCCGCCGAGATGGACCTGCTGCCCCTGATCGTCTTCACGATCCTCTTCGGAGCCGCCATCAGCGTCCTGGAGCCGAAGCACAAGGACTCCGTCCTCACCTTCTTCGAGGGG
This sequence comes from uncultured Gemmatimonadaceae bacterium, assembly GCA_964567985.1. Lineage (GTDB taxonomy): Bacteria > Gemmatimonadota > Gemmatimonadetes > Longimicrobiales > Gaopeijiaceae > CAZMPV01. The sequence continues at coordinate 4,755 of CAZMPV010000116.1, read as the reverse complement.
GTGAACGAGGCGTCCATGGTCCTGATCGACTGGATCATGCGGCTGGCGCCGTACGCCGTCTTCGCGCTGATCGCCGCGGTGGTCGCCCGCTTCGGCCTGGACCTGCTCCAGAGCCTCCTGATCTACGCGGCCTGTGTCGCGGCGGGGCTGGTGGCCCACGCACTGATCACCTACAGCGCCGCGGTCCGGGTGCTGGGCAAGGTGAGCCCCATGGAGTTCTTCCGGCGGATCCCGAACGCCCAGCTCATCGCCTTCTCCACCTCGTCGTCCAACGCGACCCTTCCCGTGACGATGGAGACCGCCGAGGAGGACCTGGGCGTCTCCAACGAGGTGTCGTCCTTCGTCCTGCCCCTGGGAGCGACGATCAACATGGACGGGACGGCGCTCTATCAGGCGGTCGCGGTCATGTTCATCGCCCAGATCTACGGGATCCCCATGGGCATCGGCGAGCAGTTCATCATCGTGATGACGGCCACCCTGGCGTCGATCGGGGCGGCCGGCGTGCCGAGCGCCGGGATCATCACGCTGATCATCGTGCTGAACTCCGTGGGGCTGGGCGCCCACGTCCAGGCCGGCATCGCCCTGATCCTCGGCGTGGACCGCATCCTGGACATGATCCGGACGGCGACGAACGTGACCGGCGACCTGAGCGCCTCGGTGGTCATCGCCCGGAGCGAGGG
>CAZMPV010000116.1:0-3975 GCA_964567985.1 uncultured Gemmatimonadaceae bacterium | reverse complement strand
CTCGAGGCCGAGGTCATGTCCACCCGGGTCTGGGCGTCGGCGTCCAGCCCGATCCGGATCTCCACGTCGTCGGTGAAGCGGAAGACCGGGGTCTTCGCCGTGGCCCGGATCACGCCCTCCACGTCGTCCCGCGCCACCTCGGTCCAGCCCCAGCGGGACTCGACCAGTGCGCGGGCCTCGCGCCAGACCCGGTCGAAGGGGACGCCGTAGGTCCGTCCCCGGAGCGCCGGATCGGGGTGATCCGGTCGCGTGGAGGCCCGGTTGTCCCGGAGCGCCCGGCGCGCCCGCCGGAGCAGAAGTCCCGTCACCGGTTCCCGGACGAGGGCGGCCCCCCGAGGCGGTAGCGGATCGTCACGGAGGCCGAGACGGTCTGCTGGCCCGCCTCCACGGGTGTGTCGGGGGCGGGGGCGGCCATCGCCTGCATCGTCTCGGCCCGGAAGCGGCTCACCGGCCCCGGCGTCTCGGCGCCGCCGTTCACCTCCAGGGGTGGGCCGAGCTCCACACCGAGGGCGTCGGCGATCGCTTCGGCCTCGGCCCGGGCCTTCCCCACGGCCCGCCGGAGCGCCTCCAGGCGGGCCTCCTCGGTGTCGGAGACCTCGAAGCTGAGATCGGCGACCCGGTTGGCGCCGGCTCCGATGCCGGCATCGACGATCCGGCCCACGGCGTCCACGTCGTCCACGGTCACCCGGACGTGGTTCGTGGCCCGGTATCCCTCGATCCGACGGGCCCCGCCCCCCTGGGGGTCCGGGCGACCGTAGCGGGGGCTCAAGCGGTAGCCGAAGGTCTCGATCGTGAGCTCCGGCGCGTCGAGCTCCCGGAGCGCCCGGTGGACCGCCTCCATCCGCCGGGCGTTCTCGGCGGAGGCCTCTCGAGCCGTGGAGGCCTCGGTCTCCACGGCGAAGCTTACCCGGGTCCGGTCGGGGTCGACGCGCACCTCGCCCGTGCCCGAGACCTGGAGGACCCCGGCCGTGTCCGCCGCGGCCCGGGGCAGGCCCTGGGTCGGCGCGACCTCGTAGACGTTCGGCTGCACGTCGGCGGCTTCGGGAGCGGGCGCGCCGGAGGCGGCCGGCGCGGCCGCACAGGAGGTGAGGAGGAGTGCGGCGAGTGTCGGGGCAGTCCAGTGGATGGGGGTCATGGGTCGTCTCGGGGATCGGGTGCGGGTGCGTACATGAATATCTTCCTTCCGGGAGGATTGATCCATGGTTCGGGAGGGCGTCCAGGGGTTGGCTCGGCCCCACGGCTCCGGTATCCTTCGGCGGCCCCGAGATATTCAGCACGCTGGTCGACGACGTTTCCTCGAGACCACGACGCTCGATGAAAGCTGTCATACCTCTGGCGGGGAAGGGAACCCGCCTCCGTCCGCACACGCACCGGACGCCGAAGCCCCTGATCCGCGTCGCCGGGCGCCCGGTCATGAGCTACATCCTGGACGATCTGGTGGAGCACGGGGTGGACGAGATCGTCTTCGTCGTCGGCTACCTGGGCGACGAGATCCGGGCCTGGGTCGCCGAGAACTATCCCTCCCTGACCACCCACTACGTCGTCCAGGAGGTCCAGGACGGGACGGCCGGTGCGGTGAAGCTGGCCCGTCCACACATCGACGAGCCCTTCCTGATCCTCTTCGTCGACACCCTCTTCGACGCCGACCTCGGTGAGATCGCCGACCTGGGCGAGGAGTGGGGCGGGATCATCTGGGCCAAGGAGGTCGAGGACTACCAGCGCTTCGGCGTCATCGTCACCGACGAGGACGGCGCCATGACCCGGATCGTCGAGAAGCCCGAGGAGCCGATCTCGAAGCTCGCGAACATCGGCGTCTACTACATCCGGGACCACGAGCTCCTCTTCGAGGGCATCGACGAGACGCTGGCGGGCGAGCCCGGCCCTTCCGGAGAATTCTACCTGACCGACGCCTTCCAGCGCATGGTGGACGACGGCTGCCGGATCCGGGTGGCGCCGGTGAAGGGGTGGTACGACTGCGGGAAGCCCGAGACCCTCCTGGACACGAACCGTCATCTCCTCGAGAGCGGCCGGTCCGGGATCGCCGACGACGCCCGGGTCGAGGGCACGACGGTGGAGGAGCCGGTCCACGTCGAGTCGGGGGCGGTCATCCAGAACTCCCGGATCGGCCCGAACGTCACGGTCGAAGCCGGGGCCCACGTCGCGAACTCGGTCCTCCGGGACAGCATCGTGAGCTCCGGCGCCCACATCGAGTCCTCCCAGCTCCACGACTCCATGGTCGGCTCCGAGGCGACCGTCCGGACCTTCCGGGGTCGGGTCAACGTCATGGACCACTCGGAGGTCCAGGGCTGACGTCGGGAGACGGCGGCGCTCGCCGGATCTCTCCACTCAGGTCGCGTCCAGCCCGACGGTCAGCAGGACGGTGAGCAGGGCCCGGAGAATCCCCTCCGGGCCCTGCCTGTTTCCGTACCATTCGTCCGGCGTGTGGGCGTTGCCGGCCTCTCCGCCCGCGCCCATGGTGACGGCGGGAATCCCCATCGACATGGGGACGTTCGCGTCGGTGGACGAGGCGACCAGCGAGGGCTGGCAGCCGACGGCGAGCGTTGCGTCCACGGCCGCCCGTACCAGGCGGGCGTCGGGATTCGTGGCGCCCGCCGGACGCTCGCCGATGACGTCGATCCCCAGCGTCAGGGGCTCGGGACCGTCGCTCTGCCGGGCGTTCTCCGCTCCCACCGCCGCCGCCGCGATCTGCCGGACCCGCTCTTCGACCCGGCGGAGGTCGTTCTCCGATTCGCTCCGCAGATCCACCTCGATCCACGCCTCCCGGGGGATCGCGTTGATGCTCGAGCCCCCGCCCCAGCGGGCCACGGTCAGACCGGTCGGCGGCTCTCCGCCCAGGGGTACGCGGCCCGCCTCCTCCACCGCCGCGGCCAGGGCCTGAATCGGGTTCGGGGTCCCCCGGTCCACCCAGGAGTGTCCCCCGGGTCCCCGGACCGAGAGGCGCAGCCGGCGGACGCCGAGTCCCCGGGTGACGATCCGCCCGATTCCCGCCCCGTCCAGGGAGACGAATCCCCGGCACGGCCGACCCTCTCCCTCCGGGCCGAAGAGGTGCTTGACTCCCCGGAGGTCGCCCGGGCCTTCCTCGCCCACCGTGGCCACGAATCGGAGCCCGTGGGTCAGGGGCGTCTCGGCGTGGACGAGGGCCCGGGCCAGGGCCCAGAGCCCGGCCAGGCCCCGACCGTCGTCCGAGATCCCCGGCGCCACCATGCGGCCCTCCTCCCGACGGACCGAGATCTCGGACTCTTCGGCGAAGATCGTGTCCAGGTGGGCCGAGACGAGGAGGGGCGGGCCGCCGGCACCCGGGAGATCGGCGAGGACGTTGCCCACCTCGTCCCGGCGCACCTTCGTCAACCCGACCTCGCGGAAGAGCTCGCCCATCCGCTCGCCCCGGGGTCCCTCGCCGAAGGGGGGCGCCGGCACCTCGGTCAGGGCCGCCTGGACCTCGAGGGTCCGCTCGTCGTCCTCGAAGATCCGCTCCCGGGCCTCCCGGACCGAGGGGTGCTCCAGGAGGCGTTCCGCTCTGTCCCGGGCCTCCTTCGTCACGATTCCGCCTTCCTTCCGGCGTAACACGGTGGTCGTCGGGCGTCGTCCGGCCGACGGGGATCCGACACCCGAAGCGACGGGCGGCGAGATCCGGCGCGTGCACGTTCGCTTCGAAGGTAGGGTACACCAGTGTGGCTGCAATCGCTCGAGCCATCCAGGCTGCACCACCAGGACGGCTACGGGCGGTCGACCTGAGCCCCGGGGCCCAGGACCCGGTTCGCGATCGTGCCGGAGAGCGCTCCGCTTGCGGCGCCCCGTCCCGGAGAGGGAGATTCCCCGGTGTCACATGCATCGGGACTCCCCGGGAGGGATGCGCGATGGACGAGCAGGAGCTGATCCACGACTGGAACACCGCGGCTGCGAGCTTCGACTGGAGCGAGGTCGGCCGGGTCGAGCTCGACGACGAGACCCTCC
>CAZMPV010000115.1:0-7896 GCA_964567985.1 uncultured Gemmatimonadaceae bacterium | reverse complement strand
CATCTGGAGGCCGATGACCATGACGCTCCGGTCGCCCAGGCGCGCCCACCCCCCGACCACCGCCTCGTCGTCCCGGTAGGCCCGGTCGCCGTGGAGCTCGATCCAGTCGTCGAAGAGCCGCTCCACGTAGTCGAGGGCGTAGGGCCGGCGGGGATGCCGGGCCACCTGGACCTGCTCGATGGGCGAGAGGTTCCGGTACGTCTCCTCCCGCAGGACCTCGAGCTTCTTCCTCAGGACCCGGAGCTCGTCGGAGACGTCGACGCTCTTCTCGTCGGCCATCTCGACCAGCTTCTGGATCTGCTCCTGGATCTCGACGATGTCCTTCTCGAACTCCAGGTGCGGGGTCGTGGACAAGGGCCCTCCTGTGCTGGGAGCCCGCCGGCGCGTGACTCGCCGCTCCGGCGCGCGAATGCCGTCGCACGTCCGTCCGGACGCACGAGATCGGACCGGTAATTGTAACCGGCTCCCCTACGTCTCGTCGACCTCGATCCAGCGCGGAACGGCCGGGGGGTCGTAGCGCCGGAGGTGCTCGAGCATCCTCTCGGGGTCGTCGTCCACCCGGATCATCTCCCGGTGGCTCCGGGAGAGGAAGCCCTGCTGGACCGCGTTGTCGAAGAAGCGGATCAGGGGCTCGAAGTAACCGTCCACGTCCAGGAGGCCGCACGGCTTCCGGTGAAGGCCGAGCTGGCTCCAGGTCAGGACCTCGCAGAACTCCTCCAGGGTGCCCGGGCCGCCGGGGAGGGCGACGAAGGCGTCGGAGAGCTCGGCCATCAGCGCCTTGCGCTCGTGCATGGAGTCGACGACCCGGAGGTCGGAGACGTCGGGGTGGGCCACCTCCCGATGCACCAGGGCCCGGGGGATGACGCCGATCACCTCGCCGCCGGCCTCGAGGGTGGCGTCGGCGAGCCGGCCCATGAGGCCCCGGCGGGAGCCGCCGTAGACCAGGCCCAGCCCCTCCCGGGCCAGCAGCTCTCCCACGTCTGTGGCCGCTCCGGCGGTCACGGCTCCCGGCGCTCGGTCCGGACTTCGGCCAGGATCCACCCGTCCGGGTCGAAGACCACCGACGTCGGCTCTCCCGCCACGGCGAGGCTCACCGTCTCGCTCCGCTCCCGCAGCTCCAGGGAGCGGCTCACCTGCGTCCCGTCGGAGCGGGTCACCAGGATCCGGGCGGGGAGCCGGAAGGTCGGCCAGGTCCCGGGTTGGACCTGCTCCACCCGGACCCGGAGCGTGTCGGCCCCGGCTTCGTGGCTCCAGGAGACGTCGAGCCGGGGATAGCCGGGCTCGAAGATCCACTGCCGGAAGAACCAGCCGAGCTTCCGGCCCGAGGCTTCCTCCATGGCGGCCCGGAAGTCCCGGGTCAGGGCGGTTCCGTTCCGGTGGGCCCGGTAGTAGCGGCGGACGCCCCGGAAGAAGGCGTCGTCCCCCACCACGCCCCGGAGCATGTGGAGGACCCAGGCGCCCTTCGGATAGTTGTTCGCGTTCAGCAGCTCGAAGAGGTCGTCCTCGTCCGGGTCGACGACGGGCCGATCGACGACGTCGGAGCCCAGGTATCGGCGGCGGTTCCGCTCCATCCGCCGGCGGAACTCCTCCACGCCGTCGGCGTGCTCGAAGAAGAGCGCCCCGAAGTAGGTGGCGAATCCCTCCGAGAGCCAGAGGTGGTGCCAGTCGGCCTCGGTCACCGAGTCGCCGAACCACTGGTGGGCGATCTCGTGGGAGACCGTGCCCTCGATGTTCTCGCCCGAGGCCAGGGGCCGCTCGGAGTAGAAGATCGCCGAGGCGTTCTCCATGCCGCCGAAGCGGGTGGCCGACTGGACGTTGGCCAGCTTCTCGTACGGGTAGGCGCCGATCGCCCGCGTGAAGTAGTCCACCATCCGGCCGGCCCGGGCGAAGGAGGGCGCACCCGTCTCCGCGCTCCCCGGGAAGAGCCAGGTCGTCACCTCCACACAGCCGTCCCGTCGGGGCGCGGCCGGGGCGTCGCCGCAGGCGGCCAGCCCGACGCGGGTTCGGGAGAATTCGGCGGCGCCCACCACCATGGTGTACGTGGGGATCGGGACGTCGGTGGCCCACCGCCACGTCCGGAGGTTCTCGGGTGGCGGACCGTCCTCGGTGCGCGGGATCTCCTCGCTCGCTCCGGTCGGCGGGCCCACGAGGGTCCCGTTCGCCACCACCTGTCGATCTTCGGGGGCGTGGACGGAGAAGGAGACGGTGGCCTTGTCGGAGGGGTGGTCGACCGAGGGGAACCAGAAGCGGGCCCGGTTCGGCCAGTTGTCGGCGAAGGCGGCGGGGTGGCCGTGGACCGTGGGGCGCAGGATCAGCCCGTCGTCCGGGGTCCCCCGGTAGAAGACCCGGACCCGGAGGGTGTCGTCGGCCGGGCCCGGGCCGACGGGCACCGGGAGCTCGCCCCGCTCCAGCGCCGCCCGGTAGTCGTCGGCGGGTACCGTCGTCCAGCGCTCGCCCCGGGCCGGGGCGGTCCGGACCGAGTCCACGGCCAGGCCGGTCAGATCCAGGACGAGCGGGTCGGCGTCCGCCTCCACGCGACGGACCGTGAGCGTGGTCCGTCCGGCGATGCGCCGGCCCGTGTCGGGCAGCGTCAGCTCGATCCGGTAGTGGAGGACGTCGAAGCCCGGGCGATACGGACCCGGCGGCGGGGCCCGTCCGGCCTCGATCGGCGCGGGCTCGGGAGCGGTCGTGGAGGGGGCGTCGGCGGAGGGCGCGGGCGCCCCGGCCGGGGGAGCTCCCCCGGCGCATCCCAGGAGGAGGCCGGCCGCGCCGAGGAGCGCCGCGCCGCGCCCGGACGTCAAAACTCGCTCCGCACCACTTCCAGGGGCTCGACCTCGCCGTAGCCCAGGAAGCGACCCCAGTACTGGGCCGACGCCCGGGCGAGGTAGGGCTGCAGGTGAGGACGGAAGTCGGGCTGGGAGCGGAACTCCTCCAGCAGCTCGAGCTTCCGGTCCATGAACTCGGCCACGTCGATGAAGATCGTGGGCCGGAAGTCCAGCGTGGACGTGGCCGCCTGGTAGCAGTAGTGGTTCGGCAGGTCCGAGCCCTCGACCAGGGAGGCCTGGTGGGCGTGGGAGCGGCTGTCCCGGACGTCGTTCGGCGACGGGGTGTAGAGGGTGTCGGGCTGGAAGCGCTTCACGGCCCGCTCGACCTCCATGATCATCCGGTCCAGGGACGGGATCTCCGCCCGGAACGGATCGGCCAGGAGGAGCTCGGCGTCCATCATCCGGGCCGCCCGCTCCGCCTCCTCTTCCCTGAAGCGCGCGTCGTCCTCGTCTCCACCCGCGCTGAGGACCAGAACGCCGACCCGGTGCCCGTGGGCCCGGTGCCCCACCAGGATTCCACCGCAGCCGACTTCGACGTCGCCGGGCAGGGCCCCGACCGCCAGGATCGAGCGCTCGGCCCCGGCTTCCTCTCCGGCTTCGACCGCCTCCATCTCCTCCCGGCGCTCCCGGGTGAGGGACCGGACCCGGTCGACGAACTCCTCCTTGTCCAGCGGCTTCTGGAGGACGTAGTCGGCTCCCGCCCGGAGCGCCTGGTCCACGTACTCGGGGCGGGTGTAGGCCGTCGTGGCCAGGACCGGCACGTCGGGAAACGCCTCCCGGCTCGTGCGGATGACCTCCATCCCGTCCTTGCCGGGGATGTTCAGGTCCGTGATCACCAGGTCCCAGCGCCGGTTCTCGGCGAGCTGGCAACCCCGGAGGCCGTCCTGGGCGAGGGTGACCTTGCAGCCCACCTCCGCCTCCAGGACGGTGCGCATGAGGAGGGCCTCGTCGAGGGTGTCCTCCACCAGGAGGACCTCGAGCCGCTCGTCCGGGGTCAGGGGGTCAGCGTTGCTCAATTGCGTTCAGGGTCCTTTCGGGTGTCCCGGAAGCGCGTAGGCGTGGGGAGGGCCGACTCCTTAATTGTAGAAGGATTCCCGGGACGGGTCACGTCGGCACCGTCGTGGCTTCCAGCTCGGGCTCGGGCACCAGATACCAGACCATGAGCCCCATTCCGAGGACCGCCACGGCGCCGATGGCGGTGTTGCTCCAGTAGCCGAACTCGGCGTAGAGCGGCCCCGCCACCACCCCGCCCACCGCGAAGCCCACCTGACCCAGGGCCACGGTCAGGCTCATCAGCGCGCCCCGCCGGTGGTCGGAGACCAGCGCGGTCAGGAGCGCCGAGAAGGGGCTGACCCGCATCGCCACCAGGACCATCGTGACGAAGAAGAGCGGGTAGGCGATCCAGAACTCGGTCACCACGACCGTGGTCAGGGCCATGACCACCGAGAGGCCGATGCAGGAGAGGAGGATGATTCCCTTGCGGCCGATCCGGTCGGAGAGCTTCCCGGCCTGGGGGCCCGTGAGGACGTTGGCGATCCCCCCGACGAGAAAGAGCATCGCGATTCCGTTGCTGCTGGCTCCCAGGCTGCGCTCGAGCCAGGTCGGGAAGTAGATGACGTAGAAGGAGACGCCCAGGAACATGAGGAAGAAGGCGACCGACGCGGCGGCGATCTCTCCCTGGCGCAGCATGGCCAGGTATTCACCCGCGGCTCGGCGCACGGTGAGGCGTCCCTCGGTGCGCTTTACCTGGGGCTGCGGCACCCGGAAGAGGATCAGGAGGAAGGTCAGGGCCATCGTCACGGCGAAGAGGTAGAAGGGGGTGCGGAAGCCCGCCTCGCCGGCCAGCACCACCCCCAGGGGGATGCCGGCGATCTGCCCGAAGGCCGCCCCGCTCATGATCCACCCGGTGGCCCATCCCCGGCGCTCGTAGGGGAAGTAGTCGCCCACGTACGAGACCGCGGCGCCGCTGAGGACGCCTCCCGCGGTTCCGGCGAAGACCCGGACCAGGAGGAAGCTCACGTACCCCACGACCAGGGCGTGGCAGAGGAGGGCGACCGTCATGATGCCCGTGCCCAGGAGCAGGATCCGCCGCCGTCCGATCTTGTCGGAGATCGGTCCCGAGACGATGGCGAAGACGCCGACCATGAGGGAATAGGCGGACACCAGCGTGCCCAGGACCGCGTCGGCGATCTCCAGCTCTTCGCCGATCTGGGGGAGGATCGGCGAGATGATCATGATCTGGCTGCTGGCGCTGAAGACGAGCAGCCAGAGGGCGAAGACGATCAGGTAGGGGGAGGGCCGCTCCCGGGGACGGGGGAACCAGGACATGGCCGGGAAGATGACGGCGGGCGCCTGAACATTCCACCCGGCACCGTGTTTTCGAGAAGCATGAACGCACTGGTGATCATGAATCCCCGGGCCCGCCGGGCACAGCGGGAGCTCCTGGGCCTGAAGGCCGCCATCGCCGACGCCCCGGCGCTGAGCCGGCCGGAGATCGTCCTCACCGGGAGCGCCGAAGAGGCGACGAATCGGGCGGCAGCCGCCGTGGACGAAGGCCTGGACCTGGTCGTCGCGGCCGGGGGAGACGGGACCGTGCACGCGGTGGTGAACGGGTTGATGAAGCCGGAAGCCGGGGAGCCCGGCGACGGAGGTGACGGGGGGAGGGAGGCGCGGCCGGCCCTGGCGGTCCTCCCCCTGGGCACGGGGAACGACCTGGCCCGCTCCCTCGGGCTGCCCCGGGGGCCCAGGGAGGCCCTCGCCGGCCTGGCCTCCGCCCGCCGGGAGGCCATGGACCTGATCCGGGTCCGGACGGACGACGGCTCGGTCTTCCACTGCGCGAACGCCGTGAGCGGAGGCTTCGGCGGCCGGGTCGAGGAGGCGATGACCGACGAGCAGAAAGAGGCCCTGGGTCCCCTGGCCTATCTCCGGGCGGCGCTCCGGATGCTCACCGAGCTCGGCTTCTACCGGCTGCGGGTCCGGCTGGCCGACGACGAAGAGGTGCGGCTGGCGGCGTACGGCGTCGTCGTCTCGAACGGCCGCTACGCCGCCGGCGGCATTCCCGTCGCGCCCCGTGCCCGGGCCGACGACGGTCTCCTGGACGTCCTCCTCATCCCCGCCGCCGGGCTCGCCGACGCCGGTGTGCTGGCCGGACAAGTGGCGGCGGGCACGCATCTGGAAGAGAGCGAGCGGGTCCGCTCCTTCCGCGTTCCCCGGCTCCGCATCGTGTCGGAGCCCGGGATGCTCTACAGCATGGACGGAGAGCTGAGCGGTCCGGAGCGGTCCGTGTCGCTGGCGGTCGTGCCCGGAGCGCTCCGGGTCCTGGCCGGCGACCGGAAGGGGAAGGCGCTGTGACGCTCCGGGGCCGCTGGCTGCCGTCGGCGTCAGCTTCGCCGGCGCACCCTCCGGGTCTCCCGGTACACGACGACCCCCAGCGTCAGGAGGGTCAGGGGAAGGACGAAGCCGAGCATGACCGCTGCGAAGGGGTACTCCGCCCCGTGCCCGGTGGCGTCGAGGATCAGGTAGGTGATGTACGCCGCGTAGTAGCCCAGGAAGATGCCGGCCTCCCACCGGGAGATCCGGTGTCCGACGAAGACGACCGGCAGGCACGCGACGGCGGTGGCGAGCATCACCGGGATGTCGAAGGAGAGCGTCCGGGCGGGCACGTCGATCCCACCCCCGGGGGCGAGAATCGCCGCGGAGCCGAGGACCAGCAGCAGGTTGGAGATGTTGCTCCCCACCACGTTGCCCACCGCCAGGTCCCTGGCGCCCCGGACGGACGCCACGACCGACGTCGCCACCTCTGGCAGCGACGTGCCCGCCGCCACGATGGTGAGCCCCACGACCGCCGGGCTGACGTCCGCGGCCCGGGCGAAGACCACCGCGCTGTCCACCAGCCAGTTGGAGCCCAGGACGAGGAGGACGAGCCCGGCGCCGATGAAGGCGGCGTCCACGCCCAGCCCCGGGGCTCCCGCCAGCGCGGGCTCGCCGCCGGGGAGGGCGGCGGGATCCACCTCGGAGGTCCGGGGCGTCGAGCGGACCATTCCGATCAGGAGCCAGACGTATCCGGCCCCGAACAGGAGGAGGACGCCGCCGTCCAGGGCTCCCAGCCTCCCGTCGAGGAGCAGGAAGAGAACGAGCAGGCTGCACCCGATCATGACCGGGACGTCGAGGCGGACGATCTGGCTCGGCACCACCAGGGGCGCCGCCAGCCCTGCGAGCCCCAGGACGCAGAGGACGTTGAAGATGTTGCTCCCGACCACGTTGCCGACGGCGAGATCTCCCAGGCCGGAGCGGGCGGCGTCGATGCTGACGGCGATCTCGGGGGCGCTGGTGCCCAGGGCGACGACGGTCAGCCCCACCAGGAGGGGGGGCATCTCCAGGCGGAGCGCGAGGCGGGTGGCTCCCCGGACCAGGACTTCCGCCCCGCCGACGAGGACGGAGAGACCGAGGACGAAGACGAGGACCGTCTGAAGCGACACGTGGAAGAGCTCGAGTCCGCGGGGCCGGGGACAGCTTGATGCTCCACGGAATTCTGGCGGATCTCGTCGTCGTCGTCCACTTCGCCTTCGTCGTCTTCGTGGTGGCGGGGGGCGCCCTGGCGTTCAGGTGGCCCTGGATTCCCTGGCTCCACCTCCCGGCGGCCGTATGGGGCGTCCTGCTCGAGTTCCAGGGCTGGATCTGCCCGCTGACCCCGCTCGAGCAGGAGCTCCGGCGCAGGGCCGGCGAGGCCGGCTACGCCGGAGGCTTCGTCGAGCACTACCTCCTGCCCATCCTCTATCCCGGCGGCCTGACGCGGGAGATCCAGATCGCTCTGGGCGTGCTGGTCGTAGTGATCAACGCCGGGGTCTACGGCGGCCTCCTCCTCCGGAAGCGCCGGAGGGGCTGAGATCCCTGGCGGAGGCCCGACCCGCCGACGCGGATCTCGGGACGGGCCGGCTCCCGGCTCCGGCGGCCGGATCCCCACGGGAGAGTCCACCCTTGCGGCCCCTCCGGGAGCCCGTCCTATTGAGCGATACTCGATCGCCCATGCGCCCACGATGCGAGGTACGCCCCATGGAGAGCTCTTCGTCGG
>CAZMPV010000114.1:376-7928 GCA_964567985.1 uncultured Gemmatimonadaceae bacterium | reverse complement strand
GGAAGATCCGCTCCCGGGCCTCCCGGACCGAGGGGTGGTCCAGGAGACGTTGGGCTCGTGTCCGGGTCTCCTTGGTCACGATCTCGGCTTCCTTCCGGCGTAGAAGGGAGTTCGTCGGCTCCGATTTCCCGTCGGAACGACGGGGGGACGACGCGTGTGTGCCCATCACGGAAGGTAGGGGACGCTCGGTCGACGGCAATTGCGGGAGCTTTCCGCGGGCATGGTGACGGGCCGGCTCCCGGTGGTGATCGGCGGGCCGACGACCGGGGCTGCCGGGACGCCGGTGGAGCCGTCTCCGACACTCCGGACCGACCCGACCGACCCGCGCGCCGCTTGCGGCGCCCCGTCCCGGAGCGGGAGATTTCCCGGTGTCACCTGCATCGGGACCCCCCGGGAGGGAAGCGCGATGGACGAGCGGGAGCTGATCCACGACTGGAACGCGGCGGAGGGGAGCTTCGACTGGAGCCGGGTCGGGCCGGTGGAGCTCGACGACGAGACGCTCCGGGACGGTCTCCAGAGCCCGTCGGCCACCGACCCGCCGATCGAACGGAAGCTGGAGCTCCTCCACCTGATGGACGCCCTGGGCATCGAGACGGCGGACATCGGCCTGCCGGGGGCGGGCCCCCGGGCCGTCGAGGACGTGAGGGCCCTGGCCACGGAGATCGTCGACGCCGGCCTGCGGATCCGGCCGAACTGCGCCGCCCGGACGGTCCGGGCCGACGTGGAGCCGATCGCGGAGATTGCCCAGGAAGTGGGCATCGCGATCGAAGCGTGCACCTTCATTGGGAGCTCGCCGATCCGTCAGTACGCCGAGGAGTGGACGCTGGACGCCATGCTCCGGACCTCGGAGGAGGCGGTCACCTTCGCCGTGGACGAGGGCCTCCCGGTCATGATGGTGACCGAGGACACGACCCGGGCGCGCCCCGAGACGCTGAAGGCGCTCTACGGCCGGGCCATCGAGTGGGGAGCCCGGCGGCTCTGCATCGCCGACACGGTGGGCCACGCCACGCCGGACGGCGCCCGGGCGGTGGTCCGCTTCGTCCGGGAGGAGATCGTCGCGCCGTCGGGAGAGGACGTGAAGGTGGACTGGCACGGGCACCGGGACCGGGGTCTGGGTCTGGCGAACGCCCTGGCCGCGATCCAGGCCGGGGCGGACCGGATCCACGCGACGGCCCTCGGGGTCGGAGAGCGGGTGGGCAACACGGAGATGGACCTCCTGCTCGTGAACCTGGCGCTCCTGGGCGTCCGGGAGGCGGAGCTGAGGCGGCTTCCCGAGTACTGCCGGCTCGCCTCGAAGGCGTGCGGCGTGCCCCTGCCGCCCAACTACCCGGTGGTGGGGCGGGATGCGTTCCGGACGGCCACCGGCGTTCACGCGGCGGCGATCGCCAAGGCGGAGCGGAAGGGCGACGCATGGCTCGCCGACCGGATCTACTCCGGCGTGCCGGCGTCGCTCGTGGGCCGGGCCCAGGAGATCGAGGTCGGCCCGATGTCGGGGCTCTCGAACGTGAAGCACTGGCTCGCGAGCCACGGTCACGACCCGGAGGACGAGGAGACGTGCCGCCGGATCTTCGAAGCGGCCAAGTCGACGGACCACACGCTGACGGAGGAAGAGATCGAGGCGCTGATCCGAGAGCGCTGAGGATCCCATCCCGAGGAGTATCATGGAATCAGCGCCCTCATCGAACGGAACGCCGCGAGTCCTGGTCGTCGAGGACGAGCGGGACATCGCGGCGCTGGTCGCCTATCAGCTCACCCGGGAGGGATTCCGGGTCGAGACGGCGCACACCGGCGACGACGCCCTCACGGCGCTGAACCGCCAGATTCCGGACCTCCTGGTCCTGGACCGGATGCTTCCGGGCATCTCCGGCGACGAGGTGCTGAAGAGCCTCCGCTCGGAGCCGGCCACCGAGTCGGTGCCGGTCCTCATGCTCACGGCGAGGCGGGAGCAGGAAGACCGCATCGAGGGGCTGGAGCTCGGCGCCGACGACTACCTGACCAAGCCGTTCAGCCCCCGGGAGCTCGTGCTCCGTGTCCAGGCGATCCTCAGGAGGAGCCGGGAGCATCGGCACACCACCGGCGGCCGGGTCCTGAAGGCCGGGCCCTTGCGGATCGACCTGGCCGCCCACGAGGTGACCCTGGAGGGAGAGGAGCTCACCCTGACGCCCACCGAGTTCCGGCTCCTCCAGGCGCTCATGGAGCGCGAGGGCCGGACCCAGAGCCGGGAGCAGCTCCTGGAGCGGGCCTGGGACGTGGACTCGGTGGTCGCCGACCGGATCCAGACCCGGACGGTGGACATGCACGTCCGGCGCCTGAGGAGCAAGCTCGGCGAGGTGGCCGAATGGGTTGAAACGGTACGGGGGTTCGGGTACCGTTTTCGCGTTCCCGAGGCCGAATAGAAGCCGGCGCCCGATCGGCTCTGAGCGTCGTCTCCGCCGCGGCCGTCACGCCGCAAACTCGCTGCCGGACCCGTCCCCGTGCGCTTCCGGATCCAGCACGTCCTCTTCGCCGCCATCCTGGCGGTCGTGGGCCTCTTCCTTCTCTACACGGTCTTCGTGGTCAGGGACGGCCTCCGGGAGGATCTCCTGAGGACGGCGCGCACGGAGCTCCGTCGGGAGATCCTCCTGATCGACGACACGCTGGGGGCGGAGGATCCGATCCCGGTGGACTCCCTGGCCCGGGCCCTGGCGGCCCGGATCGACCACCGGGTGACCTTCATCGATACCGCCGGCGCCGTCCTGGGCGACTCGGACGTGCCGGCCGAGCGCCTGGAGACCGTGGAGAACCACCGGGACCGCCCCGAGGTCCGGGACGCCCTGGAGGGGGCGGTGAGCTTCTCCGAGCGGATGAGCGCCACCGTGGACCGCCGGCTCTACTACGCGGCACGGCCGATCCGGCTGAACGGGGAGCCGGCGATCGTCCGCCTGGCTTCTTCGCTGGACGGCGTGGAGCGGGCGCTGGACGGCTTCGGGCGAAGGGTGGGCGGCGGCGCCGTCCTCGTCGTCCTCCTGGCCCTGGCCGGGGGGCTCCTGCTCGGCCGGAGAATCGCCGGACCCGTATCGGGAATCGTGGACATGGCTCGGAGCCTGACCCAGGGGGAGCTGGACCGGCGGGCGCCGCGCCGGAGCCGGATCCGGGAGCTGGACGAGCTCGGCGGGGTCTTCAACCGGCTGGCCGACGAGCTCCAGGCCCGGCTCGGGGAGCTGAGCCGGGAGCGGGACCAGATGCAGACTCTGATCGACTCCATGGCCGAGGGCGTCATCGCCCTGACCGACGACGCCCGGGTGTTCCGGACGAACCGGGCGGCCCGTGAGCTCCTGGAGCTGCCCGAGCCCGTCCTCTACGCGCCGGTGGGGAGCCTGGTGCGCCAGCCCGAGCTCCGGGACCTCCTGGAGGCGGCGGTGGCCGGGTCCTTCCGGGCCCGGGAGGTGACGGTGGGCGACCGAGATCTCCTCGCCTCGGGTCGGGTGCTCGAGAACGGCGGGGGGGTGGTCACCTTTCTCGACGTGACCGAGATCCGGCGCCTCGAGCAGGTGCGTCGGGACTTCGTGGCCAACGCCTCCCACGAGCTCAAGACGCCGCTGACTTCGATGCGGGGCTTCGCCGAGACGCTCCTGGAGGACGATCCCCCCGACGACCTGCGCGAGCGGTTCCTCCAGTCGATCCACGACAACACCGTGCGCCTCCAGCGCCTGGTGGACGACCTCCTCGACCTCTCGAGGCTCGAGTCCGGGGGATGGGTGGCGAAGCGGGAGGAGGTGGACGTGGCGCCCCTGGCCCGACGGGTCTGGTCCGACCTGGCGGGCCGGGCCGAGGGCAAGGAGCTGGCGTTCGAGGTCTCCGGCGAGGCCCGGGTCCGGGCCGACGAGCAGGGGCTCGAGCAGATCCTGAGCAACCTCCTGGAGAACTCGATCCAGTACACGCCGGACGGCGGGGAGGTGGCGGTGCGGATCCACCCGCGGGAAGACGAGGTGGAAATCGAGGTGGAGGACACCGGCATCGGGATCCCCTCGTCGTCGCTCCCCCGGATCTTCGAGCGCTTCTATCGGGCCGACGCCGCCCGCTCCCGGGAAGCCGGCGGCACCGGCCTCGGGCTGGCGATCGTTCGGCATCTCGTCGAGGCCATGGGGGGCGAGGTGGACGCCCGAAGCCGGATCGGAGAGGGGACGACGATCCGCTTCACCCTGCGGGCCGCCTGAGGGTCGGAGCCCCCCCGGCGCCGGGGGGGGCGTGACGCTCTCGGGGTTCCGTTACGGGTCTGTTACATGCCCGTGACGGAGACGATGTCTCCGGTCTGTAGGTTGACGTGACGATCCACCGACAGTCCGGAGACGAAGAGGCATGACATCGCATAGCGGAAATGTGCTCGCCCTGGCCCTGACCGCGGTCCTCTTCGCCTGCGGCGGGGGAGAACGGGCCGGAGAGGACGGCGGCCTCACCGGCACCGTGGAGAGCGACGGCTCGAGCACCGTCTTCCCCGTGGCCGAGGCCTTCGCCGAGGAGTTCCAGATCGAGAACCGCGGCGTCCGGGTCACGGTCGGCGTCTCGGGCACCGGGGGCGGCTTCAACCGCTTCTGCGCCGGCGAGACCGACCTCTCCAACGCCTCCCGACACATCTCCGAGTCCGAGCGGGAGGAGTGCGCCGCCAGCGGGATCGAGTTCATCGAGCTCCGGGTCGCCCTCGACGGCCTCTCGGTGGTCGTGAACCCCCGGAACGACTTCGTCCAGTGCCTCACGGTCGAGGAGCTGCGGCGGATCTGGGAGCCGAACAGCTCGGTCCAGACGTGGCGGGACGTCCGCTCGGAGTTTCCGGTCGAGGAGATCGACCTCTACGGGCCGGGCACCGACTCGGGCACCTTCGACTACTTCACCGAGACGCTCATGGGCGAGGCCGGCGCGAGCCGCTCCGACTACCAGGCCAGCGAGGACGACAACGTCCTGGTGCAGGGGGTCGCCGGCGACCGCTACTCCCTCGGCTACTTCGGCTACGCCTACTTCGAGGAGAATCAGGACAAGCTGAAGGTCCTGGGCGTGGACGACGGCACGGGCTGCGTGACGCCCACCGAGGAGACGATCGAGAGCGGCGAGTACGCGCCCCTCTCCCGGCCGCTCTTCATCTACGTGAAGGAGAGCGCGCTGGAGCGCTCCGAGGTCGAGGCGTACGTCCGCTACATGATGAACAACGCCACCGAGCTCGTGCCCCCGACCGGCTACGTGCCCCTCTCCCAGGAGGCGTACCGGGAGAACCTGAGCGAGGTCGAGCGGGCCCTGGCGTCGAACCGCTGATCGCCCGTCGAGCGTGAGCGCTCCCGGCCCATGAATCCCGGAGAGGAGCGGACTCCCGGCGTCCCGTCCGAGGCCCCCCACCCCCTGGGCGGGGGTCCGGAAGTGACGGGCGACGGCTCGGTGGTCCTGGGCCGGGACCGGACCCGGAACCTCCGGGAGAAGATCATCGAGGGGGTCCTCTTCGCCTGCGCCGGGCTCTCCACCCTGGTCACCGTGGGCATCGTGGTGGTCCTCCTCTCGGAGACGGTGGGCTTCTTCCGGGAGGTCTCCATCGTGGAGTTCTTCACCTCCACCGAGTGGACGCCGCTCTTCCAGGAGAAGCACTTCGGGATCCTGCCCCTGGCGGCGGGCTCGATCCAGATCGCCGTGGGGGCGGCCGTCATCGCCCTGCCCACCGGGCTGCTGACGGCGATCTTCCTGAGCGAGTACGCCCACGAGCGGGTCCGGAAGATCCTGAAGCCGACCCTGGAGATCCTGGCCGGGGTGCCGACGGTGGTCTACGGCTACTTCGCCCTGACCTTCATCACCCCGATCCTCCGGAGCGTCTGGCCCGAGACCCAGGTCTTCAACGCCGCTTCCGCCTCGATCGTCGTGGGCATCATGATCATCCCCACGGTCTCGTCGCTCGCGGAAGACGCGCTGCGGGCCGTGCCCCGGGCGCTCAGGCAGGGGGCCTACGGGCTGGGCGCCACGAAGATGGAGGTCTCGCTCAAGGTCGTGGTGCCGGCGGCGCTGTCGGGGATCATCGCCTCCTTCATCCTGGCGATCTCCCGGGCCGTCGGCGAGACGATGGCGGTGACGATCGCCGCCGGAAACACCCCCCAGCTCACCCTGAACCCCCTGGAGTCGATCCAGACGATGACGGCCTACATCGTGCAGGTCAGCCTCGGCGACACGCCGGTGGGCACCATCGAGTACCGCACACTCTTCGCCGTGGGGATGACGCTCTTCGTGATGACCCTGGCCATGAACATCCTGAGCCAGTGGGTCCTCTCCCGCTTCCGGGAGGTCTACGAATGAGCGACGGCGAGACCCCGCTCGGCATGGGCTCGACCCCCCGGGACCGTCGGCGCCGGCTCGTGGGCAAGCTCTTCGTCGGTGTGGCGGCGGCCGCCACCCTCCTGGGCGTAGTCGTCCTGGCCACGCTCCTCGTGGACGTCGTCCGGGACGGCATCGCCGTTCTCGACCGGGACTTCCTGACCAGCTTCCCGTCCCGCTTCCCGGAGCGGGCCGGGATCAAGGCGTCGATCTGGGGCAGCGTCTGGATCCTGGCCCTGACGGCGCTGATCTCCTTCCCGCTCTCGGTGGGCGCGGCGATCTACCTGGAGGAGTACGCGCCCCGGAACTGGGTGACGAAGAGCATCCAGACGAACATCGCGAACCTGGCGGGCGTGCCGTCGATCGTCTACGGCATCCTGGGCCTGGCGGTCTTCGTCCGTTTCCTGGGGCTCCAGCGGAGCGTGATCTCGGGCGCCCTGACCCTGTCCATCCTGATTCTGCCGGTGATGATCATGGCGGCCCAGGAGGCGATCCGGGCGGTTCCCGACTCGATCCGACAGGGTGCGTACGGCCTGGGGGCGACCAAGTGGCAGGTCGTGCGGCACCAGGTCCTGCCCATGGCGATTCCCGGCATCCTGACGGGCACGATCCTCTCCCTCTCCCGGGCGGTGGGGGAGACCGCCCCCCTGATCATGATCGGGGCGCTGACGTTCATCGCCTTCACTCCCGAGGGGATCATGGATCCGTTCACGGTCCTGCCGATCCAGATCTTCAACTGGGTCTCCCGGCCCCAGGACGAGTTCCGGGCACTGGCCGCCGGGGCGATCATCGTGCTGCTCCTCCTCCTGTTGACGATGAACGCCGCGGCGATCCTGCTCCGGAACAGGTATCAGCAGGACGTATGAAGACGAGCGAGCATCCTCCCCGTCGTCGGCGCGCCGGCGGGCCTTGCCCGTCCGCTCCGGGTCGGAGAAGCTAGGACATACATGGCGACGACCTACGACATCGAGACCGGCGACCGTGCCCCGGCCCTGGAGGCCCGGGACGTCTCGGTCTGGTACGGCTCGAACCGGGCCGTCAACGACGTCTCCCTGGTGGTCCCCGCCAACCAGGTGGTGGCGCTGATCGGACCGTCCGGGTGCGGCAAGAGCACACTGCTGCGCTCGGTAAACCGGCTCAATGACCTGGTCGATGGCGTGCACGTGGAAGGCAACATGCGCCTCGAAGGTGATGCGATCTACGAAAAACGCGTCGACGTCATCGAGCTGCG
>CAZMPV010000114.1:0-366 GCA_964567985.1 uncultured Gemmatimonadaceae bacterium | reverse complement strand
CTTCAACCGGATGAACGACCTGATCCCGGCGGCCCGGGTGGACGGGGAGATCCTCTTCCACGGCCAGAACCTCTACGAGGACGAGGTGGACCCCGTGGAGGTGCGGCGGCGGATCGGGATGGTCTTCCAGAAGCCGAACCCGTTTCCGAAGTCGATCTACGACAACACGGCCTTCGGGCCCCGGATCAACGGGATCGACGGCGACATGGACCGGATCGTCGAGGTCTCGCTGAGGCAGGCCGCCCTCTGGGACGAGGTCCACGACCGGCTCGGGGATCTGGCCTACAACCTCTCCGGAGGCCAGCAGCAGCGGCTCTGCATTGCCCGCACCCTGGCCGTGAAGCCGGAGATCGTCCTCATGGACGA
>CAZMPV010000113.1:0-7932 GCA_964567985.1 uncultured Gemmatimonadaceae bacterium | reverse complement strand
CCCCGAGCATGTAGAAGGTCAGCGTCCCGATGCTGAAGACGAACATGATCCGGAGGTACGGGAGCGCCTCCGCCTGGACGATCGGCTCGGCGTTGACCAGCTCGAGGAGGGACGGAGCGAGGAAGTACCCCGCCGGCGCCAGGACGAGCACCGCGAGGGCGGCGGCGGTGAGGAAGGCCTGGTAGACCGTCCGGTTCACCTTCTCCGGGTCGTCCTGACCGGCGAAGCGCGCCACCAGCACCCCCATCCCGGTGAAGAGGGAGCTGACGAAGACGACCACGACCAGGTAGATCTGCCAGGAGACGCCGATCGCGGCGTTGCCCTCGAAGCCGACGTAGTGGCCGACCATGGCGTGGTCGACGATCCCCTGGAGGCCCCGGATGACGTTCTGGAGCATGGTGGGCCACGCCAGCTTCCAGACCGCCTTGGCGATCGGCCCTTCGACGATGGAGCGGTCGAAGGATCCGCTGTCGGGGCGTCCGGCCATTCAGGGCTCGTAGCTGGTGGTTCGGGGCCTCAGCGAGGCGGCAGCGTCGGCGAACGTTCCCCACACAAGAGCAGGTTCACGCCGGATTCGAAACCCCGGCCGGGATGGAATCCGGATGGAACGTCCGGGCGGGCCGCCGGTTTGGAGCATGGGACGAGCGGTCCCCCCGACGACGCGAACACCTTTCCGAGGACGGACGCATGGCCAAGCACGCGACATCACCCGACAGCTGGATCCACGACCACCTGGAAGGAGCCCAGGAGCGCTTCGGCGACTTCGCGGGGAAGGTCTACGGCGGCGACGCCCTGGACCTCAAGACGAAGGAGCTGATCGCCGTGGCCGCCTCCTCGGTCGGACGGTGTCCCCACTGCACCGACGGGCACCTCTCGAAGGCCGCCGAGGTCGGCGCCACCGAGGCCGAGATCGCCGAGGCCCTGGCCGTGGCCTGGGTCCAGGGTGGGGGCACCCAGGTCTTCTGGATGCACGACGACTACGCCGACGTCCTGGGCGAGGACTGGCGGCGGGAGTACCTGGGCGAGGCCGACCGGGCCTTCTGGCGCTTCAAGGCCGAGGTCTACGAGAACGGCGTGCTTCCCGAGAAGACCAAGCATCTGATCGCGGTCGTGGTGAACGCCGCGCTGCGCTGCCCGGTCTGCACCCGGGACCACATGGAGTCGGCGCTGGAGTGCGGGGCCACGAAGGCCGAGGTGGCCGAGGCGCTGGGCGTGCTCTGGGTCATCGGCTCGGGCGTGCAGGTGGTCTGGGACAAGGAGGGCTTCGAGAAGCACCTCGGCGACCCGGGTCGCCTCGGACCGGTTCCGGCAGCGGCGGGCTCCGACTAGCTTTTCCCGGACGTAGAGCCCCCGTCCCCCGCGAGCAGGGAGCGCCCCCCATGTCCGGACGCACGGTCACCTTCGAGACGAATCACGGCACCTTCCGGGCCGAGCTCTTCGAGGAGCGGGCGCCGGAGACCACGGCCAACTTCGTGAAGCTCGCCGAAGACGGCTTCTACGACGGAGTCGTCTTTCACCGGGTGATCGAGGACTTCATGATCCAGGGTGGCGACCCCACCGGCACCGGCCGCGGGGGGCCGGGATGGACGATCGACGACGAGTTCCACCCGGAGCTCCGCCACGACGAGGCCGGCATCCTCTCCATGGCCAACTCGGGTCCCGACACGGGCGGCTCCCAGTTCTTCGTGACCCTGACCGCCACGCCCTGGCTCGACGACAAGCACGCGGTCTTCGGTCGCGTGGTGGAGGGGATGAGCGTGGTACGGGAGATCGGGGCCGTGGAGACCCACAGGGGGGACCGGCCGAAGGAGAAGGTGGTCATGGAGACGGTGAGCGTTTCTGACGGCTGAGGTGAGTGGCGGAGCCGCTATACCTCCATGATCAGGTCGTCGTCGGTCCGGCACTCCCCGTCCAACCCGCAGCTCCGGATCACCGGCGTACGCATGTGGGGCTGCTCGAGCCGGTAGGGAGTGCCGAAGTAGTCCACCGCGGGGCTCGCCTTCCGCTCGGTTTCGAAGTTGCTCTCCAGCCAGCGCCGGAAGTCCGACGGGAGCGCCCCCCCGTTTCGCTCCTTGTGCCGGGCCAGCCGGATCCTGTAGTTGCGCATCTCCATGTAGGTGTTCGTCAGGTCCGGAAGGCTGCGGATCAGGCTCAGGTGCTTCCCGATCATCGCCTGGTGCTGCCACGCCAGGGCGGCCAGCACCGCCAGGGTGATCAGCTTACCCGCCTTCACGGCCTCGCTCCTCTGCCAGGGCCCGGAGGACCTCCCTCAGGTCGGTCCGGGCCAGCGCCTCGTCCAGCCACGTCGGCTCCCAGCGCCAGACGACGGCGGGCTCCCGGACCCGGAGCGTGGCGGTCCGGGCACCGCCGTCCAGGTACGCCATCTCCCCGAAGACGCTGTCCGGGCCCAGCTCGGCCAGGACGTCTCCGTTCCGCTCGACGCTCACGCTGCCCCGGACGACCAGGCCGATCCACCGCTCCTCCTCGCCCTGGCGGACCAGTGCAGCCCTCGCCGGCTCCCGGAGCGCCTCTCCGTGGGCGAGCCAGCGGCTGCGCTCCTCGGGTCCGAGCCCCCAGAAGACGTCGCTCCGGGCCAGGGCCCGGCTCGCCAGCACGACCTCCCGGACCCGCCGACGCACCCCGTCGTCCGCCACGGCGTCGAAGTCGGCATGGTCCAGGACGGCGACCACGCTGTCCCGGGCGGCGACGACGTCTGCGTCCCGGGCGGTCCCGTCCAGGAGCGCCTCCTCCCCGATCCCGACGCCGGCGCCGAGGGTGCTCTCCTGGACCGGGTCGCCTCCGGAGCTGCGCGCGACCACCCTCACCTCGCCCCGGGCCAGCCAGTAGAAGCGACGGTCCGTGCCTCCGTGACGCCCGAGGAGGGTGCCCTGGGGCGCGAGCTTCCAGCTCCAGCGGGCGCCTTCCAGCTCGCCGACGTGGCTCAGGAGCGGATTGTCCTCCCGCCACGCGCTCACGAGCTCTTCCGGTGGCACCAGTGGCTCCAGGGAGACGGACCGTCCCAGCCTGAGGGCGTCGGCGACGAAGCTCCCCGTGCGGACCACGAGCCAGGCCGTGTAGCCGACGAGGCCCAGGGCGGCGGCGAGCTGCCAGAGGCGGCCGGGGAAGGTCGCGCCGGTCCCGGGCGGAAGAGAGAGGAGGTAGAGGACGCCGCCCGTGCCCGCCGCCCAGGCCGCCAGGGCCGCCGACGCCCACGCCAGGGCGGCCGTGCCCCGGACCCGGACCGGGCTCGGGACGGGAAGGAAGCGCTCCACGAGGCTCCAGCGCAGCCGATCCGAGAGGTCGGCGGCCCCGGTGAGCCGCTCCAGGATCCGGGTGCCCGGGCCGGGCTCCAGGGGATAGAGGGCGCCGACCAGATAGAGGAGAGCGCCGCCCCCCACCCCGGCGCACACGGCGGGCACGAGGGCGTGCCAGCCCGCGCCGAGCAGATAGAGGGAGAGGCCGAGGCCGAGGGGCGCGGCCGCGGTCCGGGTCGACGGCCCGACGCGCCAGGCGACGGGCTCCGTCCTCGGCAGGGCGCTGATCCAGCGTGCCACCGGGGCGCCGCCCGGGAGCTCGCTCGAGACCACCACCGCTTCGGTCCAGCGAAGGAGGACGAAGGTGAGCGGCACGGCCAGGAGCGCCGTGGCCAGGTCGCCCAGCGTCCCGATGGAGCCCACGAAGCCGAGGCGGAGGCCTCCCTGGCCGCCGATCGCCCCGATCGCTCCCTTCGCGGCCAGGAGCAGCCCGAGAAGCAGGACGGCGGTCGGGGGAATCGCCGGTCCCCTGACCGGCGGGGCCCGGGGGTCGAGGGCCCGCTCGGCGCCGGAGGAGCGGCTCCGCCCGATGTCGGGCCGGGCCAGCTCGAGGTGGAGGCCCAGGGGGAGGGGACCTTCGTGGAGGTGCTCCTCGTCCACCAGGAGCCACCGCCTCCGATCCGGCCTGCGGAGGGCCGCCCGGTCGGGTCCTCGCAGCTCGATCGGAGAGATCTCGCGCCGGCCCGTCTCCCCCGGGCTCACCAGCCGCGTCGCTCCGTCAGGCCCGTAACGTGGCCCAGGTGGTGGCGGCCGTGCCAGGCATAGAGCTGGAGACCCACGTCGATGCTCACCGGTCCGCTCTCCGGGTGCTCGAAGGTCCGGTCCCAGTCCGTCCCCTCCAGGGTCCGGAGCCACCCGGTCCACCGGACGTGGAGGGCGTCCAGAAGCGTCAGCGACCGCTCGATGGGGGCGCTCCTGGAGTCGGTGAGCTCGGCCCAGGCGGCTTGATCGTAGAGGGAGATCGTGGGCGCCTCTTCCGTCGCTGCCAGCTTCAGGCGGACGTAGCCGTTCAGGTGACTGTCGGGAACGTGGTGCACGACCTGACGCACCGTCCAGCCGTCGGGGCGGTACGGGGTGTCGAGCTGCTCGGCCCCGAGCCCGGAGACGGCCTCCCGGAGCCGTCCGGGGAGGGCCGCCATCTCGTCGATGAGGCCGGAGCGCTCTTCCGGCGTGGACGGGCCCGAGGGCTCGAAGCGGCCGACGGGATAGCGGAGCTTCTCGAGCTCGGAATCGGTCAACGTCGGCCTCCCGGGGTGGCGAAAAAGGTTGCGGGGCATGAATCCTGCATGCGCAAATCGTGCATGCGCAGATGAACGGTCGGCGTCCGGACGGACGTCGTCCACCGTTGAGATATTAATCCAGAGGAGAGGCAGGAGCCATGAAGAATATCGACACCGGACGCGCGGGGGCGTCTGAGGACCGGGAACAGCGTTCCCGTATCGGCGGGAGTGGCGTCGCGGTCGTGTTGCTCGCGCTGCTCATTCTCCCGCTCCACGGTTGCTCGAGCCTGGGCACCACTGAGAGGGGAGCGATCATCGGCGCCGCCAGCGGGGCGGCCGTGGGCGGGGCGATCGGCAAGGCCTCCGGGTCGACCGCCCGGGGCGCCATCATCGGCGCGGCCGTGGGCGGCGCCGCCGGTGCCTACATCGGCAACCGGATGGAGGACAAGGCCCGGGTCCTGCGAGACCGGCTTCCCGAGGCCGAGGTGGAGCGGGTCGGCGAGGGCATCCTCGTGACCTTCCCCGGCGGGCTCCTCTTCGACTTCGACTCGTCGGCGCTCCGCTCCGAGGCCCGCCGGGACCTGACCCGGCTGGCCGGCGGCGTCGACGACATGGAGGTCGAAGTGCTGGTGGCCGGGCACACGGATTCGAAGGGAAGCGATGACTACAACTACGATCTCTCCCTCCGGCGAGCCCGCTCGGCGGCTGACCACCTGATCGAGCAGGGGATTCCGGCGGAGCGCGTGAAGCTCACCGGGCTCGGCGAGTCGGAGCCGGTGGCCACGAACGAGACGGAAGCCGGTCGCCAGCGAAACCGTCGGGTCGAGGTGGCGATCTACGCCAGCGAGGATATGAAGCGGCAGGCCCAGGAGCAGGTCGGGAACTGAGGGACCCGGCTCCGGGTCGCCCCCCCGGCCTCACCCCGGGAGCTCGATCTCCGGCTCCTCGGGGTGGGGACGGTAGAGCACCATCGTCTTCCCGATGGTCTGGATCACGTGGACGCCCTCGAGGCCGTCCCGGACCTCGTCCGCCGCGGCGCCGACGTCCAGGGGTGCGCCGTCCAGGACCTTCACCTTCAGGAGCTCCCGGTTGCTGAAGGCCTCCTCCACGCTCTTCAGGACCGCGTCGGTCACCCCGTCCGTGCCGATCTGGAGGATCGCCTTCTCGTGGTGCGCCAGGGCGCGGAGGTGCGCCCGTTGCTTCGAGGTCAGGTCGTCGATGGTGGGTCTCCGGGGAAATTCGCTTCCTCGCACGGTCGGGGGACAAGATACGGTGCCGGGGGGGACGCACGAAGGGGGGCACCGAACATCTGCTCCGGTCGAGGGTTGAACCACACTTGACAGCGAGACCGACACTCCCGACGAGGCACATCGATCATGACGCAGGCTCAGAACGGCGACACCGTGCAGATTCACTATACCGGCCGTCTGGACGACGGAACGGTCTTCGACACCTCCGAGGACCGGGACCCCCTCGAATTCACCCTCGGCGACGAGCAGGTCATCCCCGGCTTCGAGAAGGCCGTCGAGGGGATGGAGGAGGGTGAGAGCAAGACCGCGGAGATCCCCGCGGACGACGCCTACGGAGAGCACCGGGACGACCTGGTCGTCTCCGTGCCCCGGGACCGCCTCCCCGACGACATGGATCCCGACGTGGGCGACCGCCTCCAGATGCAGTCGCCCGACGGACACACCTTCAACGCCACGGTCGTGGATCAGGACGCGTCCTCGCTGAAGATGGACGCCAACCACCCCCTGGCCGGCAAGGACCTGACCTTCGACATCGAGCTCGTCGAGATCAGCGACTGACCTCGGGTCCGACTTGAAGCCCCTCCCGCCCTCCCCTTACGATGGACGTCCGACGCGGTCGGCCCTCGGGCCGTCCGCCGAGGGCTGGGCCTTCGAGCCCGCCGTCTCCAAGCACTAGGGCCGACACCACAGTAAAGAGGTTCCCCCTGGTGGCCTGGACGTCACGCCGTCTTCGAACGGACTTCGGAAGGGTCGCCGGCGCCTATCAATTCTAACTGGGACCCTCAGTCAACCGAGGCGGTCAGCGCCGTCCGGCTTCACGCCGGGCGGCGCTTTTTTTGGGGGATGGTGATCACCGGGCCTCCCCCACCAGATCCTCCGCCCCCACCACGTGGGCCAGTGCCTCCCGGCCGGCCCAGCGGGCGAGCTCGGGCTCCGGCTCTGTGTCGGCGAAGACGATCCGGTGCCGGGCCTCCCGGCCGAAGCCGTAGCGGGTCTCGCCGATCTGGCGGTCGATCGCCCGGCCGCGCTCCACCCGGCCGGCGCCCGGGCCCCACTCGGCGGCTCCGTAGAAGACCGCGCCGTTTTGGAGCGTGCCCGAGACTCCCAGCTCGTAGCCCCGGCCCCAGAGCCCGCCGACCTCCCGGGCCCGGGCCGGGAGGCGCTCGTCTCCGTGCTCCCGGACCCAGGCTCGGCAGATGGACGGGAATACCCGGGCGGCCCGGCGGTCCAGGGCCGGCCGGATCCGCTCGCTCCAGACCTCCTCGGCCCGGCCGAGCTGGAGGTCGCTGAGCTCGGGCAGGACGAGGCCGAACCAGAATCCGGTGAAGGGATCGGTGAGGCGGTAGCGCCGGCTCCGGGAGCGGGGGGCGGCGTCCAGGGACCGCTCGACGCGGACCAGCTCCAGGGCCTCGAGGCGCTTGATGTACGGGGCCATCTGGCTGCCCGACTCGAAGTCCGGGGCGGCATCGACGAGCTGCCCCCACTGCGAGGCGCCGCCGGCCAGTCCCCGGAGGATGCTCGCGTAGCGACCGGCGGACTGGAGGTCCCGGTCGAGCATCTCGGTTCCCCACCGCAGGAGGGGAGCGTCACGCTCCAGGACGAGCTCGACGACCGCCTCCTCGAGGGAGCGGACGTCGTCCAGGTGGCGGACCACCTCCGGCCAGCCCCCGAAGACGGCGTGGAGCAGCATCCGCTTCCGGGGGGACCAATTCTCGGGGGAGAGCGAACAGACGGCCCGGTAGGGGAGGGGGCCGAGGTGGAAGTCCTCGTCGAGCCAGTCGGCGAAGGGGCCGTCCGGGTCCCGGAGCCCTTCCGCGGCGGGGCCGGGCTCGGCCGCGAGCACCAGGTGCAGGGGCAGGCCCCGGGTCCGGACCTGCTGCCAGAACGCCTCCAGGGCGTCGGGGAGGTGGCTCCGGGCCTCCACCATCCGATCCCAACCGTCCAGGACCAGGACGGTCTTCCGGCGGCTCACCTGGAGGCGTTCGGCCACGGCCCGGAAGAGGTCGGGCCAGTCGGCGTCCGGGGCCGGGGGGGCTCCTCCCGCCTCCGGGTCTTCCCGCTCCCCGGGCCGCCAGAGGAGGCCGCGGAGCCTCCGGACCAGGAGGCGGCGCTGGTCCGGGTCGGGGAGGGGCGAAGCCTCGTACCAGA
>CAZMPV010000112.1:0-7981 GCA_964567985.1 uncultured Gemmatimonadaceae bacterium | reverse complement strand
GCACGGCTGCAACTGCCAGTTCGCCGGCTACCCGAACGAGGGCTACTGCGAGTTCCTCTTCTCCTTCGAGATCGACGAGGGTCACTTCGGCGACGTCGATCTCGGCGGCATCCGCTTCGTGTTCGCCCTGTCCTATCCGGGCGCGATCCACGAGGGCGACGGGCGGGGCGTCCTCTTCGTCGACGAATCGGCGAGCGACGAGCAGGCGGACGCGCTGCTCACGATCCTCACCGGCGAGGCCGGCGGCATGCCCTGGGAGGCGATCGGTCCGACCGTGACCTCGCTCGAGGGCCCGGTCCGGGCGCCGGTCGAGATCGACCGCGACGGTCGGCACTCCACGGTCCGGGTACCGGACGTCCTCGAGATGCAGCTCACGCCCCTGACGAACCCGGTCACGGGCGAGCCCAACGAGGTCAACATCGTCTACCCGAAGGGCGGACTCATGTGGGACGAGGGCGAGATCGCCACGACGGACGTGATGCACTTCTCGTACGACGGGTTGGAGTTCGAGCATCCGGGCCGATACGCGGAGACGGCGGACGTGGAGTACGCCAACGCCTGAGCGGGCGCGATTCGCGCTCGCGGTCGGCCGGCACGATCGCGAGGATGGATAGGAGAGTGACGACGTGACGCTCGAGCGCATCCTGGAGCGCGACCGCGTCGTCGTCCTCGGGGGCCTCGCGCTGATTGCGGGCCTCTCCTGGCTCTACCTCGCGAAGCTCGCGTCGGGCACGGGGCCCGCCGCCGGGATGGCGTCGCCCCGGATGGAGGCCTGGACGCCGTCCTCCGTCCTCCTCCTCTTCGTCATGTGGGCGGTGATGATGGCGGCGATGATGGTGCCGTCGGCCGCGCCCATGGTCCTCATCTTCGCGTCGGTTCACCGGAAGCGCCGTGAGCAGGGCCGGCCCTCCGTTCCCACGGCCTTCTTCGTTTTCGGCTATCTGATCGTCTGGACCGCCTACAGCGCGGTCGCCACGCTGGCCCAGTGGGGGCTGCACTCGGCCGCCCTCCTCTCGCCGACGATGGTGAGCACGAGCGCGGCCCTGGGCGGCGGTCTCCTCGTCGCGGCCGGCGTCTTCCAGTGGACCCCGCTCAAGGACGCGTGCCTCACGGCGTGCCGGTCGCCCATGGCCTTCCTGATGCGCGACTGGAGGGAGGGCACCCGGGGCGCGCTGGTCATGGGCCTGCGCCACGGCAGCTACTGCGTGGGCTGCTGCTGGGCGATCATGGCGCTGCTCTTCGTCGCCGGCGTCATGAACCTGGTCTGGGTCGCGGCCCTCGCCGCGTTCGTGCTGATCGAGAAGGCCGCGCCGGCGGGGGTGTGGGTCGGCCGGGTCGCCGGGATCGTTCTCGTGGGCTGGGGGCTCTGGCTGCTGACGGGGGCGGTGGTCTGAGGGCCCCCTCCCCGGTCCGCGGGCGGCGAACCTACCTCCTACCTCGCCACCTCGTACTTCGTGAACGCCGAGCCCGCGTCGGCGAGCGATGACGGCCCCTCGGCCACGTAGACGTTGCCGTCGGCGTCGACGGCCACGCCCTCCCCGGCCACGCCGTGATACGGGCGGCTCTCGGACTCCCACGGCGGGATGAAGGCTTCGATCCAGTCCCGGCCGACCGGGCCGATGCGGATGCCGTTCCTCCAGTTGATGTGCCGGAGCCGGTTCGACTCGGAGTCGATGGCGTAGACCCGGTCGTCGTCGGTGATGTAGAGATCGCTGATCCGGCCGTACAGGTACCGCGACGCCAGGTAGTTACCGTTCCGGTCGAAGATTTCGATCCGGTGATTGCCCCGGTCAGCGACCCAGATGCGGCCCTCGGAGTCGAGCTCCAGGGCGTGGGGTGTCCGGAACTCCCCGTGCTCCGTCCCGATCCGGCCCCACTCCGTGACGTACTCGCCCCTGGGCGTGTACTTCACGATGCGGCCGGTCAGGCCGGCCGCGCGGCCCTCGGCCATCTCCTCCTCGGTCGTCATCCCCTGACCGCTGTGGCCGTCGGCTACGAAGATGGTGCCGTCGGGGGCGACGAGGACGTCGGTGGGCTGGTTCAGATGATCGGGCCCCGTCCCGGCCTCGCCCGGCGTGCCGAGGCTCATGAGCAGCTCGCCGCTCGGGCTGAACTTGTGGACCTGGTGCCCCTTCGTGCCCGCGTCGTTGGCGACGAAGTCCGTGACCCAGACGTTGCCGTCGGCGTCGACGTCGATGCCGTGGGGGGTCACGAAGACGCCGGCTCCGAAGTTCGCGAGGATCTCTCCCGTCTCCCGGTCGAACTTGAAGATCGGATCGACCGGATTGGTGTCACAGTTGACCCCGGGGCCGCCGGCCGAGCCGGAGGCGCAGCGCTCGTAGGCCCAGACGTGTCCGTCGGTGGGGTCGATGTCGATCCCGGCGGTCGATCCCCACTCCCGTCCCTCGGGCAGGGTCGCCCAGCTCCCGATGCGCGTCGGGTTCGGGTTTGGCAGACCCTCCCCCGTGATCGGATTGGGATACGCCTCCCGTCCCGTCGTGTCCGCGGTCCCCGACGTCTCTCCGTTCTCGACGCAGCCGGAGACCAGGGCGAGGGAGATGAGCACGGACACGCCAGCGAGAACACGTGGAGACGACATGGGGACCTCCTCGACTGAAAGCGGGGGCCCGGCCGGGCCGGGGCTCGTGACGCTGAAGATCGGGGACGGGAGCGTCGGGTGCCAGGCGAGGGCGAGCCTCCCGGAGGCGCTTCCGTCACCCGGAGGCCGGAACACCTCCCCCTCCCGGCGGGCTACATTTAACGGAGTTCGGCGCGAAGCCCGGTCGCGAGCCGACGGGGCTCCATCCGACCGCCGATCGCCGAGCACAGACATCCAGCGAATTCAGATCCCGGGGCATCCCGATATGAAGCGACGCCGCATCACCCACGTCCGCCGCGACGACGACGGAGAGATCGAGGCCCTGTGCAATCCCGAGAAGCAGTGGTCTCCGATCCACAAGGAAACGATGGTCCGCCACCTGAGCATCGGCCTCTTCGAGTACTACGTTTCGGAGGACGACCACATCACCTACGTGAAGCTCGACGAGTTCGACGAGGACCAGGAGATCTTCACGACACCCGATCCCGACTCCCCGAACAACCTCCGGAACCTGCCGGAGCCCGAGGCGGTGGCTGTGGCCTGACGTCTCGACGGGCTCCTCCGGTTTCCGGCCCCTCCCCCCCGGGGTCCGTGCCGCGTCCAGCGGCCGGATGCCGGGGTCCGCTTCGTCTGCGCATCGCGAGGGAGCATTTCCGCCGGTCGGGCATACCAGTTCGACGCGCGACCCGCGAGCCCCACAGACCCGGAAAGCGATTGGGGTTGTGATGACGGACATCGACCTGGACCATCTCGAAGAGCGGCTCCTGGAGGAGCGCCGGCGGGCCCTGGAGAACCTCCAGGGTGCCGAGGACGACGAAGCGGAAGGACAGCGGGAGTCGGCCGGAGAGATCTCCCGGGCCCCCACCCACATGGCCGACGCGGCCTCCGACACCCAGGAGGCCGAGAAGGACTTCGCCGTGGTGAACCGGGAGAGCGAGCTGCTGACCCGGATCGACGAGGCCCTGGAGCTTCTGCGATCCGACCCCGAGACGTACCGTACGTGCCGGGAGTGCGGCTCTGAGATCGCGGCCGAGCGGCTGGACCTGGTTCCCTGGACCCGCCTCTGCGCCTCGTGCGCGGAGTCGAGTGAAGCCGCCGCGGGGGACCGGCGGGGAAGGTGACGGTGCCCCGCCCGCCGTGGAGCGACCGTCGAACCGAATCGAATTCAGAGGAGCGCGATAGATGGCGACCGTGGACGAGATCATGACCACCGACATGACGACGGTCCATCCCCGGCAGAGCCTCCGGGAGACGCTGGACGTCTTCCGGGGCGAGGAGATCACCGGCGCCCCCGTCGTGGTGAACGAAGAGGTGGTGGGTGTGGTGTCGGTCACCGACCTCCTGGAGTTCGAGGCCACGTCGCCGAGCGTGCCGGCTCAGCGGGAGGCCCAGGCGGAGTGGGGCAAGTTCGAGACGCCCGAGATCTGGAGCGAGGGCGAGGAGAGCCCCTCGGCGTTCTTCGTGGATTTCTGGTCGGACGCCGGCGCCGACGTCACGACTCGCTTCGAGGAGCCCGACGCCCCCGAGTGGGACGAGCTCGAGAATCACGTCGTCGGCGAGGTCATGACCCGCACGGTGGTGGCGGTGAACCCCGGCACGGAGATCCGGGACGCCGCCCGGCTCATGGTCGACGCCGAGGTTCAGCGGGTCCTGGTCATGGACGGCGGGACGCTCGAGGGCATTGTGACCCAGACCGACATCGTGCGGGCGGTGGCCGACGGGCTCGTCTGAAGCCTTCCGGCGGCGTATTCGAGGGGCGGGCCCGCTGACGTCGGGTCGGACCCGCCACGACCCCAACTGCACCGAGAGGACGACATGGACGTACCCCCGGAGATCGCCTTCCGCAACGTCGAGGCGACGGCGGCCGTCGAGGAGAAGATCGAGGAGGGCCTGGACAAGCTCGAGAAAGTCTACAGTCGGCTCACGAGCTGCCGGATCATGGTGGAGGACCGGACCCCCGGACGGGAGACGGGACGGCGCTACCACGTCCGGATCGACATGGGCGTGCCCGGCAACGAGCTGGTGGTGCACCGGGATCCCCCCCGGAACCCCCACGAGGACCTGGTCCAGGCCGTGGGCGAGGCCTTCGACGTGGCCCGGCGTCGCCTCCGGAAGTTCGCGGACGTCCAGCGCGGCGAGGTGAAGACCCACGTCCCCCAGCCCCACGGGCGGGTCCTTCGGCTCTTTCCGGCAGAGGGCTACGGCTTCATCGAGTCCGACGACGGCCGGGAGATCTACTTCCACCGGAACAGCGTGGTGGACGGCGACTTCGAGGACCTGGGGGTCGGCTCGGTGGTGCGCTTCGCCGAGGAGCGGGGCGAGAAGGGACCGCAGGCCAGCACGGTCCATCCCGTCGAGTGAGATGAGCGGGGACGAGGGGCCGGCGATCCGGGACCTCCCCTCGGCCCTGGCCCGGAGGGAAGAGATCGCCGACCGCCTCGGCGACGCCGGGCCGGCGGTCTTCCTGGACTACGACGGGACCCTGACGCCCATCGTCGAGGACCCGGCGGCGGCGCACCTCCCCGAGGAGACCCGGGCGAGCCTGGAGCGCCTGGCGGAGTTCTGCCCGGTGGCGGTGGTCAGCGGCAGGGACCTGTCGGATCTCCGTCGCTTCGTGGCCGTCGAGGGGCTCTTTTACGCCGGGAGCCACGGCTTCGACGTGCTCGATCCGGAGGGAGAGCGGCACGAGCGGGCCACCGAGCACCGGCCGGCCCTGGCCCGGGCGGCGGCGTCCCTCGAGCGACGGCTCGACCGGATCAGCGGGGTCGAGGTCGAGGCGAAGCGCTTCGCCGTGGCCGTCCACTACCGTCGGGTCCGGGACGCCGACGAGGTGGACCGGGTCCGGGAAGCGGTCGGCCACGTCGCCGCCGATGAGCCGGGGCTGAAGACGACCGGGGGCAAGCGCGTCTTCGAGCTCCGCCCCGACATCGACTGGGACAAGGGGCGGGCGGTCGCGTGGATGCTCGACGTCATGGACGATGACGACCTGGTGCCCGTCTACGTGGGGGACGACGTCACCGACGAAGACGCCTTCGCCGTCCTGGGCCGCCGCGGCGTGGCGATCGTGGTCAGGGGGGAGGACGACGGACGGAGAACGGGGGCGGAGTTCTCCCTGGCCGATCCGGCGGCGGTCCGTACCTTCATGGACGTCCTCGCCGACGTCCTGGAGAAGAGGCGGGCCGCCGGGCGGCCCGCCGCCGGGCGCCGCGGCTGAGGACCGGAGACTCGGGAAGAACGGCAGGCAACGACAACGCAACAGAGAAGGGAGACAGGGATGGCCCGCATCGCGATCAACGGATTCGGACGGATCGGACGTCTGGTCTTTCGTCACTTCATGGAAGCGGGAGGGTCGGACGTCGTCGCCGTGAACGACATCGCGGATCCGGCGAACCTCGCCTACCTCCTCCGCCGGGACTCGGTCCACCGGGACCCGGACGTGGAGGTCGAGGCGGGCGACGGCGAGCTCCGCTGGGGCGACCGCCGGGTCCGCTTCCTGGGCGAGCGGGACCCCGCCTCGCTCCCCTGGGACGAGCTCGACGTGGACGTCGTCGTCGAGGCCACCGGGCTCTTCACCCGCCGGGAGGACGCCGCCCAGCACCTGGAGGCCGGCGCCGGCCGGGTGGTGATCTCCGCGCCGGGCAAGGGCGTGGACCTGACCGTCTGCATGGGCGTGAACGAGGAGCGGTTCGACCCGGCCGAGCACCGGGTGATCTCCAACGCTTCATGCACGACGAACTGTCTGGCGCCCGTCGCCAAGGTCATGGACGAGAGCTTCGGCATCGTCACCGGCTTCCTCACGACCGTGCACGCCTACACCAGCTCCCAGGCCATCGTGGACGCGCCCCACAAGAAGTGGCGGCGGGGCCGGGCGGCGGCGGCCTCGATCGTGCCCACCACGACTGGGGCGGCGGTGGCCACCACCGAAGTGCTGCCCCGTCTCGAGGGCAAGCTCGACGGCATGGCCATGCGGGTGCCGATCCCCGACGGCTCGATCATCGACTTCGTGGCCCAGACGGAGAAGCCGGTCACCGTGGAGTCGGTCAACGAGGCCTTCCGGAGCGCCGCGGCCACCGAGAAGCTGAAGGGCGTCCTGGGGGTCTCCGACGAGGAGCTCGTCTCGGCCGACATCATCGGCAACACGCACTCCGCGTACGTGGACGCGGCCTCCACCATGGTGGTGGGCGAGAAGACCGCCAAGGTGCTGGCGTGGTACGACAACGAGTGGGGCTATTCCCGGCGCGTCGTCGATCTCGTGGACTACGTGGTCGAGCGGGAAGCCGCGGTGGGCGTCACGGCGGATTGAGCCACCCCTCGCCCGACGAGACGTAGGGTTTGGAACGAGGTACGGCGGGCCTATACTATTGTGCTGCTCCGGATTCCGGCCGTGCCGGCCCCGGCCCGGACGGCTGTGGAGAACAGACCAACAGTGGAGACGAGATGGCAGACAACGGCTCGGACCGAAGCGATAGCGACACCCTGACGATCACGGACAACCGCACCGGGAAGACCTACGAGGTCCCGGTCCACGACGGGAACGTGATCAGCGCCATGGACCTCCGCCAGATCAAGGTGGAGGAGGACGACTTCGGGATGATGTCGTACGACCCGGCGTTCAAGAACACCGCGTCGACGACGAGCGACATCACCTTCATCGACGGGGCCAACGGAGTCCTCCAGTACCGCGGCTACCCCATCGAGCAGCTCGCCGAGCGGGCCAGCTTCCTCGAGGTGGCCTACCTGATCCTCAACGGCGAGCTCCCGACCCAGGAAGAGCTCGACCAGTGGGTGCACGACATCACCTTCCACACGTACATCCACGAGAACATCACGAAGCTCCTGGACGGCTTCCGCTACGACGCCCACGCGATGGGCATCATGATCAGCTCGATGGCGGCGCTGTCCACCTTCTATCCGGATGCCAAGGACGTCCACGACGCGGAGACGCGCTGGACCCAGATCCAGCGGATCGTGGCGAAGATGCCGACCCTGGCGGCGTTCGCCTACCGACATCACCGGGGTCTGCCCTACGTCTACCCGGAGAACCAGCTCTCCTACACCGGCAACTTCCTCAACATGCTCTTCCGGATCGGCACCCGGGAGTACAAGCCGAACCCGGTGCTGGAGCGGGCGCTGGATGTGCTCTTCATCCTCCACGCCGACCACGAGCAGAACTGCTCCACCACGACGATGCGGGCCATCGGCAGCTCCGACTCCGACCCGTTCTCGGCGCTCTCCGGGGCCATGGGCGCCCTCTACGGACCGCTCCACGGCGGGGCGAACGAGGCCGTCCTCCGGATGCTCAAGCGCATCGGCTCGGTGGACAACATCCCGGACTTCATCGAGGGCGTGAAGAACAAGGAGGAGCGCCTGATGGGCTTCGGC
>CAZMPV010000111.1:0-7999 GCA_964567985.1 uncultured Gemmatimonadaceae bacterium | reverse complement strand
CGGACTGGAGTACGTGGAGCGGGCCCTGGCGGCGGGCATCGAGCTCGAGGACTTCGCGCCTCGCCTGTCCTTCTTCTTCGCCGCCCACAACGACTTCCTGGAGGAGGTGGCGAAGTTCCGGGCGGCGAGGCGGCTCTGGGCCCGCCTCATGCGGGAGCGCTACGACGCCGGCGAGCGCTCCTGCCGCCTCCGGTTCCATACCCAGACCGGCGGCTCGACCCTCACGGCCCAGCAGCCCCTGAACAACGTGGTCCGGGTCACGATCCAGGCCCTCTCGGCCGTCCTCGGGGGGACCCAGTCCCTCCACACCAACGCCTACGACGAGGCCCTGGCCCTCCCGGGGGAGGATTCCGCCCGCATCGCGCTCCGGACCCAGCAGATCCTCGCCGAGGAGTCGGGCGTGGCCCGGACGGCCGATCCGCTCGCCGGAAGCTACTTCGTCGAGGAGCTCACCGACGAGATCGAGGAGCGGGCCCGGGCGTACCTGGAGCGCATCGGGGAGCTCGGGGGCGCGGCCCGGGCCGTGGAGTACATGCAGGAGGAGATTCACCGCTCCGCCTACCGGTTCCAGAAGGAGATCGAGAGCGGCGAGCGCACCGTGGTGGGGGTCAACGCCTACCGCGAGGACGAGGCCCGCCAGGAAATCGAGCAGCCGGACTACTCGGAGCTCGAGGCCGCCCAGAAGGAGGAGCTGGCCGCCCTCAGGGAGCGGCGGGACGCGGGGGCGGCGCGGGCCACCCTGGAGCGGATCCGGGCGGCCGCCCGCTCCGGCGAGAACCTCATGCCCCCGATCATCGACGCCGTGAAGGCTCGGGCCACACTGGGCGAGATCTCCGACGCGCTCAGGGAGGAGTGGGGCACCTACGACCACGGCTGAACGCCGCGTCCGGAGCGGACCGCGCCGGGGCGGGCCTCCCGCGTGGAACCCGCCCCCGGGCTTCGTTACCTTTCCAGGCTGCGCGGGCGGCGATCCCCGCGCGCTTCACGAGCGAGAGAACCACCGCGGGACGTCACCGATGCCCACGTACGAATACCGCTGCGCCGAAGGCCACGAGTTCGAGCGCTTCCAGAAGATGACCGACGAGCCGATCTCCGCCTGCCCCGACTGCGGGGCCGAGGCGGAGCGCATCATCTCCGGAGGCGGTGGGCTCGTCTTCAAGGGAGAGGGCTTCTACGCCACCGACTACCGGAGCGAGGAGTATCGGAAGAAGGCCAGCAAGGAGAAGAAGGGGAAGGACGCCGGAGGTGACGGCGAAGGCGGCTCCGGCGGCGGTGAGACCGGATCGATGCCGAAGGGCTCCGGTGCGGACTCCGGGGGCGGGAGCACGGGCTCCGGGGAGGCGAGCGGGTGACCGACGGAGCTGTGGCCGAAGAGCGGATCCGGGCCGAGATCGCCCGGATCCTCCGGGAGATGGGGGCGGAGGAGCCCGCGGTGGAGCTGGAGCGTCCCCGGGACCCCGAGCACGGGGACCTGGCCACCAACGCGGCCATGACCCACGCCTCGAGCCTCGGGCGTCCGCCCCGGGAGATCGCCGAGGAGCTGGCCGAGCGCCTCGACGCCGACGCCGCGGGGGTGGCCTCCGTCGACGTGGCCGGGCCCGGCTTCCTGAACTTCCGCCTGAGCGGAGGGGCCCTGGGCGCGCGTCTCCGGGAGGTGGTGGCTTCCGGCGACGCCTACGGCCGGAGCGACGAGGGAGGGGACGAGCGGATCATGGTGGAGTTCGTCTCCGCCAATCCCACCGGGCCCCTCCATCTGGGCCACGGCCGCCAGGCGGCCCTGGGCGACGCCGTCGCCTCGCTCCTGGAGCGGACCGGCTGGGACGTCCATCGCGAGTTCTACTACAACGACGCCGGCCGACAGATCGAGCTCCTGGCCCGGAGCGTCCGGGCCCGCTACCTGCAGGAGCTGGGGCGGGACGCCGAGATCCCCAGCGGAGGGTACCGGGGCGAGTACGTCCGGGAGATCGCCCGCCGGCTGGTGGACGAGGTGGGCGATCGCTACGTGAACGAGCCCGGGGACGAGACCCTTGAGGCGATTCGGCGCTTCTCCGTGGAGATCCTCCGGGCCGAGCAGGACCGTGACCTGGAGGAGTTTCGCGTCCTCTTCGACCACCACTTCCTCGAGTCGTCCCTCTACGAGCGGGGCGACGTGGAGGAAGTGGTCGAGCGCCTCCGGGAGACGGGCCTGGTCTACGAGGAGGAGGGGGCGCTCTGGCTCCGGACCACCGACTTCGGGGACCAGAAGGACCGGGTCATGCGCAAGTCGGACGGGAGCTACACCTACTTCGTCCCGGACGTGGCGTACCACCTGGACAAGTGGGAGCGGGGCTTCCACCGGGTGATCAACGTCCAGGGCGCGGACCACCACGGGACCGTGGCCCGGGTCCGGGCCGGACTCCAGGCCCTGGGTCTTCCCGAGGGCTTCCCCGAGTACGTCCTCCACCAGATGGTCACCGTCGAGCGGGACGGCGAGGAGGTCAAGTTCTCGAAGCGGGCCGGCTCCTACACGACCCTCCGGGAGCTCGTCGAGGAGGTGGGGGTGGACGTGGCCCGCTACTTCTTCCAGATGCGGAAGCCCGAGGCCCACCTGGTCTTCGACCTGGACCTGGCCCTGGAGACCTCGGAGAAGAACCCGGTCTACAAGATCCAGTACGCCCACGCCCGCATGTGGAGCATCTTCGCCAGGGCGGGCCTCGACGCCGGAGAGCTGGACCCCGAGGAGGGCGACCCCACGCTCCTCACCGAGCCGGCGGAGCGGGAGCTGATCAACCAGCTCACGGCCTTCTCCGACACCGTGAGCTCCGCCGCCGAGCTCCGGGCCCCGCACCTGATCTGCGACTACCTGGAGCAGACGGCCGGCGACGTGAACTCCTGGTATCACGCCGGCAATCCGAGCCGGAATCCGGAGCTGGCGGTGCTGGTGGACGACGACGCCCTCCGCCGGGCCCGGTTGATGCTGGCCCGGGCGGTCCAGGTGGTGCTCGGCAACGGACTCCGGCTCCTCGGCGTCTCGGCACCTCGCCGCATGGTCCGGGACCAGGACGGGGGCTGAGCCGTGTCGATCCTGGTGGTGGGGAGCGTCGCGCTGGACACGGTGGAGACGCCCTTCGGGACCGCCGAGGAGGTCCTGGGAGGCTCGGCGGTCTTCTTCAGCGCCGCCGCGAGCCTCTTCAGCCCGGTCCAGGTCGTGGGCGTGGTGGGCGAGGACTACCCCCTGGATGAGCTGAAATTCCTGGAGGAGCGGGGTGTCGACCTCTCGGGCGTCGAGGAGGCCGAGGGGCGGAGCTTCCGCTGGTCGGGGAAGTACCACTACGACCTGAACTCCCGGGAGACCCTCTCGACGGAGCTCGGCGTCTTCGCCGACTTCGACCCCCACATCCCCGACTCCTTCCGGGACGCCCGCTACGTCTTCCTGGGCAACATCGATCCTGTGCTCCAGCACCGGGTACTGGAACAGGTCCGCACGCCCAAGCTCGTGGCGTGCGACACGATGAACTACTGGATCGAGGGAAGCACCGACGCCCTCCTCGCTCTGCTGGAGCGGGTCGACGTCCTCCTGGTCAACGACGCCGAAGCCCGACAGCTCGCCGACGATCCGAACCTCCTCCGGGCGTCCCGCTGGATCCGGGAGAGGGGCCCCCGGCTGGTCGTGGTGAAGAAGGGTGAGCACGGGGCGATCCTCTTCGGCGAGGACTGGGTCTTCTTCGCACCTGGCTACCCGCTGGAGCAGATCTGGGACCCGACGGGGGCGGGCGACGCCTTCGCCGGGGGCTTTCTGGGCTTCCTGGCCTGGGTGGACTCGATGGAGCGGGACGACCTGCGGCGGGCGGTGGTCTACGGCTCGGCCACCGGCTCGTACGCCGTGGAGGACTTCAGCGTCGACCGCTTCCTGGAGCTCGACGGCGACGACGTCGCGGACCGGGTTCGGGAGTTTCGGGAGATGACGGCCTTCGAGCACGCGGTGGACGGATGAGCCGCACAGCGAGGGGAGATCGCACGTGAGCGACGGAGAGGGACTCAGCTACCGGGACGCCGGCGTCGACCTGGACGCGGCGGACCGGGCGAAGGCGCGACTGAAGGAGCTGGTGGCCCGGACCAGAGACCGGAACACCCTCTCCGAGATGGGCCTCTTCGGCGGGCTCTACGCGGTGCCCGACGACGCCCGGGATCCGGTTCTGGTCTCCAGCGCCGACGGCGTCGGCACGAAGCTCAAGGTGGCCTTCCGGGCGGGCCGTCACGACACGGTGGGCCAGGACCTGGTCAACCACTGCGTCGACGATATCCTGGTCCAGGGCGGCCGCCCCCTCTTCTTTCTCGACTACCTGGCCACCGGAGACCTCGAGGAGGGCCAGGTCGAGGAAGTGGTCCGGGGCATCGCCACGGCCTGCCTGGAGAACGGCTGCGCCCTCCTCGGGGGCGAGACCGCCGAGATGCCGGACTTCTACGCCCCCGGGGAGTACGACCTGGCCGGCTTCATCGTCGGCCTGGTCGAGCGGGATCGGATCCTGGACGGGAGCGCCGTCCGGGAGGGCGACGTCCTCCTCGGCCTCCCCTCGTCGGGGATCCACACGAACGGATACACCCTGGCCAGGAAGATCGTCTTCGAGCGCATGGGCCTCGACGTGGACGACGACTTCCCGGAGGCCGGAGGGTCGGTCGCCGACGTCCTCCTCCGGGTTCACAGGAGCTACCTCCCGGCAGTCGGGCCCCTGCTCGACGACGACCGTCTCCGGGCCCTCGCTCACGTGACCGGCGGCGGCCTCCAGGGGAATCTTCCACGCGTGCTGGGGTCCGGCCTGGGCGCCGAAGTGGAGAAGGGAAGCTGGGAGGTGCCGCCGGTCTTCCAGGTGCTCCGGGATGCCGGGGGCGTGGACGAGGACGAGATGTACCGGGTCTTCAACATGGGGGTCGGGATGGTCGCCGTGGTGGCCCCGGACGGCGCCGACGGCGTCCTCTCCGAGCTCCGGGACGCCGGGGAGGACGCCTGGGTCCTCGGCCGGGTCGTGGCCGGCGACGGGGTCCGGTTCACGTGAAGCGTCCCCGACGGATCCGGTGGACGGCCGGCCTGGCGATCCTGACCGCGGGCCTCGCTCTCCAGCCGGCGCCCGCCCGGGCCCAGGATTCGGTCTCCGGGCTCGCCGCCGAGTGCGGGGGCCAGAGCGCGGCCCTCGAGGCGTGGTGCACGGAGGTCGGTCTGGCCTTCCAGGCCGCCCAGGGCGGGCTCGGCCGGCTCTCCACGGGTGGCAGCGTCCTCCCGGGCAGCGCCGGCAGCCTCGGCTGGCGTCTGGAGAGCGTGCCCCGGTTCAGCGCCGCGGGGCGCCTCCAGGTCGGCCGCCTCACGCTTCCCGACGTCGTGGCGGAGCCCCGGACGCCGGCTCCGGAGCGGACCTCGACGGTCACCACGGCCCAGCTCACCGCCGGCGTCGGGGTCTTCGACGGCTTCTCGCCGCTGCCGACCGTGGGCGGCGTCCTCGCGGTGGACCTCCTGGCCAGCGGCTCCGTCGCCCTCCTTCCGGGCGGCGACGGCTTCCGGGACGACGCCCGGACGTGGGGCGTGGGTGGACGCCTGGGCCTGCTCCGGGAGTCCTTCACGCTGCCGGGGGTGAGCGTCTCGGCCGTGCGGCGCTGGAGCGGGCGCACGCAGCTCGGGTCCGTGGACGACGGCGGCCCGGCCGAGATCGACTTCGACCTCGGGACCACGTCCCTCCGGGCCACGGTGGGCAAGGACCTCCTGGGCGTCGGGGTCGTGGCGGGCGTGGGCTGGGACCGCTACGAGAGCGACGTGACGCTCCGGGCCCGGACCGAGCCCCCGGGCGGAGGGCCGGTCCTCCAGGGAATCGCGAGCGCCGACGGCTTCGAGACCTCCCGGACCCTGGTGTTCGGGGGCGCGTCCCTGAACTTCCTGATCCTCCAGATCTCCGCAGAGGGTGGCTGGGCCCGGGGCTACGAGCGCCTGCCGGGGCGGGCCGCCGGGGGCTACGACCCCGGCGCATCTACGCCCTTCGGGAGCCTGGCGTTCCGGCTCACGCTCTGAGGGCTCCCTGGACGATGATCGACGGAGAGGACACGGTTCACCTGGAACGGGCCCGGGCCCTGGCCCGCCGGGGACGGGGACGGGTCGAGCCGAACCCCCGGGTCGGCTGCGTCCTCGTCCGGGACGGGCGCGTCGTCGGCGAGGGGTGGCACCGGGAGTTCGGCGGCCCCCACGCCGAGGTGGAGGCCCTCCGGGAGGCCGGCGAAGACGCCCGGGAATCCACCGCCTACGTGAGCCTCGAGCCCTGCGACCACGCGGGGAAAACCCCGGCGTGCAGCCGGGCGCTCCTGGAGGCCGGGGTGGCTCGTCTGGTGTATGGGGCCGCCGACCCCGGCGACGAATCCGGCGGGGGCGCCCGGCGGATCCGGGAGGCCGGCGTCGAGGTGGTGGGGCCCGTCCTCGACGCCGAGGAAGGCCGCCGGGACAATCCGTCGTTCTTCCACCGGGCCCGGACCGGCTCACCCTACGTGACCCTCAAGCTCGCGGTGAGCCTCGACGGCGGGATCGCCGCCGCTCCGGGCCGCAGGACGAACCTGACCGGCGATCGAGCCCGGGCGGAGGTCCACCGGCTCAGGGCCCGGCACCAGGCCGTCCTCGTCGGCTCGGGCACCGTGGAGGTGGACGACCCCCTGCTCACGGTCCGGGAGGGGGCCCCTCCCCGGGTGCCGCCGACCCGGGTCGTCCTCGACACCGATGCCCGGACCCCGCCGGACGCGACCCTCTTCCGGGACGTGGACGAGGCGCCCGTCCTCCTCTTCGTGGGTCTCGACGCCCCGGACGGCGCCGTGGACGGCCTCCGGGAGGCCGGCGCCGAGGTGGTGCGGGTGCCTCCCGGTCCGGACGGCCTCTCCCTGGAGCCGGTCTTCGAAGAGCTCTGGTCCCGGGAATTGCGGAGCATCCTCTGCGAGGGCGGGGGCGTCCTTGCGAGCTCCCTCCTCCGGGCGGGGCGGATCCATCGGATCCACCTCTTCCTGGCGCCGACGATCCTGGGCCCCGAGCGGGTGCCGGCCTTTTCCCCTCCGCTGTCCTCGTCCATTCTCGAGGGGTGGAGAACGGTCGAGTGCAAGGGGCCGCACGGACCCGACGCGGAAGTGATCCTGGACCCGCCGCCCCCGGCCGACGGTCGGGGCTGACGGCGAAGAGGAGGAAGAGGAGCGCGTGTTCACGGGCATCGTTAGAGAGGTGGGGCGGATCGCATCGATCCGGGAGGGGGACGACGCCCGGCGCCTGGAGGTGGAGGCCCCGGCCCTGGCCGACCGGCTCGAGGCCGGCGACTCGGTCTCGGTGGACGGGGCGTGCCTCACC
Organism: uncultured Gemmatimonadaceae bacterium; assembly: GCA_964567985.1. Lineage (GTDB taxonomy): Bacteria > Gemmatimonadota > Gemmatimonadetes > Longimicrobiales > Gaopeijiaceae > CAZMPV01. Next base: position 660 of record CAZMPV010000111.1, on the reverse strand, counting down.
GTCGTGGAAGGCGCGGCCTCCGGCTTCGCCGCGGAGGTCATCGGGACCACCCTCTCCCGGACCCTGGCCCGGGAGTACCGGGAGGGGGATCGGGTGAACCTGGAGCCCGCCCTGAGGGTGGGAGACGGCCTCGACGGCCACTTCGTCCAGGGCCACGTGGACGGCCTGGGAGAGGTCGTGGCCCGGCGCGAGGAGGGAGAGCACCGGCTCCTGGCCGTCCGGGTGCCCAGGGAGGTCTGGGAGACGACGGTCCTCCACGGCTCGATCAGCCTGAACGGGGTCAGCCTGACCGTGAACGCCCTGGCCGAGCCCGACAGCGTGGAGGTCGCGCTGATCCCCTATACCCGGGAGCACACGAACCTCGGGGAGCTGGAGCCGGGAGATCCGGTGAACGTGGAGGGGGACCTGTTGGGGAAGTACGTGGGTAGGATCGTCGGGCGAGAAGGCCCGAACGGCGCGGACGAAGCCCGCGCCGGCCCGGAACGAGACAGCGGACTGGAGCCGGAGCCATGACGTTCGACCCCGTGGAAGACGCCATCGAGGAGATCCGTCGGGGCCGCATGGTCATCGTCGCCGACGACGAGGACCGGGAGAACGAGGGCGATCTGGTCTGCGCCGCCGAGGCCGTGACCCCGGAGATCATCAACGCCATGACGAAGT
>CAZMPV010000110.1:0-8043 GCA_964567985.1 uncultured Gemmatimonadaceae bacterium | reverse complement strand
CCATGGTGCCCGTCTACGTCCGGAAGGCGCTGTCGGGTCTCCGCGGGGAGGCGTAACCGGGCTCGAACTCCGGCCAGATGCAGATGCTCGCCCTGGAGGAGCCGCTCCTGGCCGCCACCGCCGGCACGAGACTCCGGGGCACCCGACCGCAGCGCCTGCCCGACGGGAGAACGTGGTCGGTCAGCCGGAGCCGGACCGATCCAGGGCGATGGCGATCGCCGCCCCCATCAGCTCGCCGTCGGCCCCGCCCGCCCGATCCACGACCCGATCCACGGCGTCCCGAACGGAGTCGCCGACGGTCCGGAGGATCTCCTCCGGGGAGTCCGCCACCTGGCCCCCTCCCTCCTCCGGCCGGGCGTTCACCATGAGGTGGTGGAAGGCCCGGGCCATGCCCATGCTCCCGACCACGTCCGGGAGGACCCGGAAGGTGCGGTCCGCCCGCTCCTGGAGTCGGGTGTCGCCCAGCCGCGCTTCCCGGAAGGGCTGATTGGCGCCGCAGACGATCGTGGTCACTCCGGCGGCCTCCAGGTCGTCGAGGCGGGCGGCGTCCAGGGAGCCGGAGACCGCGGCCGGCACGAAGAGGTCGGCGGGAATGCGGTACGCGGCCTCCCGCTCCGCCTCCGCCAGGAGGGCGTCATCCTCGGGGAGCCGGCCCTGCCGGCGCCGGAGGACGAGCCCTTCCACCTCGTCCGCGCTCAGCCCGTCGGACCGGACCAGGGCCCGCTCCGCGTCCAGGACCGCCACCACCCGGGCCCCCATCCGGGAGAGGTAGAGCGCCGCGGCGCCCCCGACGTTGCCGAAGCCCTCGACCACGACCCGCTGTCCCTCGAGGCTCTCCCCGGCTCGCTCGAAGACCCGCCGTGCGGCCCGGGCCACGCCGAAGCCGGTGACCAGGTCGGACACGCTCAGGCCGGCCTCCGGAAGTCCGAGCTCGGGGCACGAAACCGCGCCGTGGAGCCCCCGGTCCAGCGCGACGAGGATCGCGTCGAGCCGCTTTCCGTCGGCCTGGAGGTGGCCCCGGGCTACGCCTTCCTGGGGGTGGCGGAGGCCGAGGTGAGCGCAGGCCGGCACCACGTCACGCTGCTCGTCCACGTTCACGTCCCCGCCGGTCCCGTAGCAGGTGGAGAGGAAGGGGAGGATCGCCCGGAACCAGCGCTGCAGCACACCCTCGCGCCGCGGGTCGGTCGGGTCGAAGGCGATGCCGGACTTGGCGCCCCCGATCGGCGGGCCCGAGAAGGCGAACTTGAGCTCCATCGACTTCGCCAGGTAGACGACCTCCTCCCGGTCCAGCCCCTCCCGCATCCGGGTGCCGCCCCCCGCCGCGCCGCCCCGGCGTGAGTTCAGGACCAGCCATCCCCGGGCTTCGGTCTCGGCGTCGGACCACTCCAGAACCGTCTCCGGCGGGGCCTCGAGGTACGACCTGTAGCGCTTCCAGACCATGGCTTCCCGGACCGGAGGTGCAGGGCGCGGCCTGCGGGCCGGCCGCGCCTCGCTTCGGTGGCTGAAGATGCTCGGGGTCGGGCGGTTGGGCAATCGGAGAAGCGCCGGCCGGAGCGGTGGTCGTCCGCCCGGGGAGCCCGGCCCGGCTCCGGGGGGGTGGGGGACTCGCTTGACAGGGGCCTGGGCGCCGCGAACAAATACACGTTCCGCCGACACTCCTTCATCCGGACGCATACCCCGGAGCTGGCCATGACCCCCGACCTTTCCGGATCGACCGACGCACCGGCCGGCGCCGAGCCGATTCCCAACTTCGTCGCCGGCGAGTGGGTCCCGTCCTCGGGCTCCGACACCCTGCCCGTCTCGGATCCCGCCACCGGCGAGCTCCTGGGCCGGGTTCCCCTGAGCACGGCCGACGACGTGGACGCGGCGGTGACGGCGGCCCGGGAGGCCTTCCCGGAGTGGCGGTCCACGCCGGCGGTGGAGCGGGCCCGGGTCCTCTTCCGGCTGAAGATGCTTCTGGACGAGCACAGGGACGACCTGGCCCGGTCCCTGACCCGGGAGCACGGCAAGAACGTCGAGGAGACGGCCGGCGAGATCCAGCGGGGGATCGAGAACGTGGAGCACGCCTGCGGGATCCCGACGCTCATGATGGGCGAGACCCTGGAGGACATCGCCCGGGGGATCGACTGTGAGACGATCCGCCAGCCCCTGGGCGTCTTCGCCGGGATCACCCCGTACAACTTCCCGGTGATGATCCCCCTCTGGTTCTGGCCGTACGCGGTGGCCACGGGCAACACCTTCGTCCTGAAGCCCAGCGAGCGGGATCCCCTGACCCACCAGCGGGTCGTGGAGCTGGCCGTGGAGGCCGGCCTCCCGGAGGGGGTGCTGAACGTGGTCCACGGCGACCGGATCGCCTCGGAGGCCCTGGTGGCCCACCCGGACGTGGCCGGGGTCTCCTTCGTCGGCTCCAGCCCCGTGGCCCGGACCGTCTACGCCGACGCGGCCGCCGCCGGCAAGCGGGTCCAGGCCCTGGGCGGGGCGAAGAACCACCTGGTCGTGCTCCCGGACGCCGACCTGGACGCGACGACCGACGCGGTGATCTCGTCGGTCTACGGCTCGGCGGGTCAGCGTTGCCTGGCCGGGAGCGTGGTAGTCGGCGTCGGCGGCGTCTACGACGAGCTCCGGGAGCGGATCGTGGACGAGGCCCGCTCCCTCCGCCTGGGCCACGGCCTGGACGAGGACACCTTCATGGGGCCGGTGATCTCGGCCGACCACCGGGACCGGGTGCTCTCCTACGTGGACGAGGGGGAGGAGGAGGGCGCCTCGGTGGCCCTGGACGGGCGGGACGTCTCGGTCGAGGGCTATCCGGAGGGCCACTGGGTCGGCCCCACGGTCCTGGAAGGCGTGAACCCGGGGATGGCGGTCGGGCGGGAGGAGATCTTCGGGCCGGTGGCCGGGCTGACCCGGGCCGACTCGGTCGAGAACGCCATCGAGCTGATGCACGAGGTCGAGTACGGCAACGCCTGCTCGATCTTCACCACCAGCGGCCGGGCGGCCCGGGAGTTCCGCTACCACGCCGGCATCAGCATGATCGGGGTGAACATCGGGGTCGCGGCCCCCATGGCTTTCTTCCCCTTCGGCGGCTCCCGGGCCTCCTTCTACGGGGACCTCAAGGCCCAGGGCCGGGACGCGGTGGAGTTCTACACGGACAAGCGGGTGGTCATCAGCCGCTGGTAGAGGAGGCGCACGTGAGCCAGAGCGGAAGCGCGGGGGCCGTGACGAGCCGGGCCCGGCGGATCGTGGAGTCCCACCGGGAGCACCTCTTCCCGTGGGTGAAGCCCTACTACGCCGACCCTCCGGTGCTGGAGGAGGCCGAGGGCGTGTGGGTCCGGGACAGCGAGGGCCGGGAGTACCTGGACCTCTTCAGCGGCATCCTCACCACCTCGGTGGGCCACTGCAACCCGGACGTCCTGGACGCGGTCGAGGCGCAGATGCGCCGCCTGGGCCACACCTCGACCCTCTACGTCTCCGAGCCCCAGGTGGAAGTGGCCGAGACGCTGGCCGAGCTGACGCCGGAGGGGCTCGGGCGCTCGGCGTTCACGAACAGCGGCACCGAGGCGATCGAGACCGCGATCACCGCCGCCTGCCTCCACACGGGCCGGAGCGAGATCGTGGTGCTCCGCTACGCCTACTCCGGACGGAGCATCCTGGCCACCAACGTCACGGGCCACGCCCCCTGGCGGCCCATGCCGTCCTCGATCCCGGGCATCAGCCACGCCCGGGCGCCCTACGTCTACCGCTCGCCCCTGGGCGAAGACGCCTCCGAGGCCGAGCACGTCGACTTCTTCATCGACGACCTGGTGGAGGTCGTCGAGACGACCACGTCGGGGCGGCCCGCGGCGCTCCTGGTGGAGTCGATCCAGGGGGTCGGGGGCTTCGTGGTGCCGCCGCCGGGCTACCTGCGCAGGGCCGCCGAGGTCATCCGCTCGTACGGCGGGCTCTTCATCGCCGACGAGGTCCAGACCGGGTTCGGGCGCACCGGCGACCACTGGTTCGGCGTGGAGCACGACGGGGTGACGCCCGACATCATGGTCATGGCGAAGGGGATCGCCAACGGCTTCCCCGTGGGCGCCACGGTGGCCCGGGACGAGGTGGCCGAGTCGTGGACCGCCAAGTCGATCTCCACCTTCGGCGGCAACCCGGTCTCCATGGCCGCCGCCCGGGCCACGATGGAGGTCATGCGCCGGGAGGACGTGCCGGCCCGCTCCGCCGCCCTGGGCGGGCGGATCCGGGCCGCCTTCGAGGAGCTGAAGGACGAGCACGAGTGGATCGGCGACGTCCGGGGCCGGGGGCTCATGCAGGCGATGGAGCTGGTCGAGGACCGGGAGACGAAGGAGCCGAGCCCCCGGATGGCCGGCGCGCTCCTGGAGGCGGCGAAGGACGAGGGCGTGCTGGTGGGGGTCGGCGGCCTGAACGGGCACGTGGTCCGGGTCGGTCCGTCGATGCTGATCACCGAGGACGAGGTCGAGGAGGGGCTGGAGCGCCTGGCCCGGGCGTGTCGGGCGGCCGAGGACGCGGCGTGATCGCGGGCCTCCCCTGGGAGTCCTGGCTCCTGCTCCTGGTGGCGGTGGGCCTGGGGCTCGGGATCGAGATCGCCTTCTTCCGGGCCCACCGGAAGGAGCGGAGGGGACGGGGCACCGCTCCTGACGACCAACGGGAGACGGCCCCGTGACCCAGGGGACCACCGTCATCGTCGTCCTGGTCTCCTACCTCCTGGTGCTCCTTGCCATCGGGGTCTGGGGCGGCAGGGAGTCCGGCGACGTGGCCGGCTACTACGTGGCGGGCAAGAAGCTCCCGTCGTGGGTCATCGCCTTCAGCTCCAACACCACCGGCGAGAGCGCCTGGCTGCTGCTCGGTCTGACCGGCATGGGCTACATGGTCGGGGCCCACGCCTTCTGGGTCATCCTGGGCGAGGTCATGGGGGTCACCCTGGCGTGGGTCTTCGTGGCCCGACCCTTCAAGGAGTACACGGACCGCTACGACTCGATCACGGTTCCCGACTACCTGGAGGACCGCTTCCGGGACGGCGCCCACACGCTGCGCGTGGTGAGCGCGCTGATCATCTTCAGCATGGCGGCCTTCTACACCGCCGCCCAGCTCACCGCCTCGGGAAAGGCCTTCGAGTCCTTCGTCGGCACGACGTACGAGACCGGGGTCCTCATCGGCGCCGCGATCATCCTCTACTACACCACCGTCGGCGGCTTCAAGGCGGTGGCGTACAGCGACCTGCTCCAGGGCGTGCTCATGGTCGGCTGCCTCTTCATCCTGCCCATCGTCGGGATCTCGGCCGCCGGGGGCTGGGGGGAGATGACGGCGGCGCTGGAGGCGGTGGACCCCGCGCTCCTCCGGCCCATGGGCGAGATGGGGCTGAGCGTGGCGGGTGTGGCCAGCGCCCTGGGCTTCGTGGGGATCGGCTTCGCCTTCCTGGGCTCGCCTCAGCTCCTGACACGCTTCATATCGGGACGGGGGCAGGACGACATCACCGACGCCAGCCTCATCGCCGTGCTCTGCGTCATCGTCTTCGACGTGGGGGCGGTCTTCGCGGGGATGGCGGGCCGGGTCGTCTTCCCGGGCCTGGACGACCCCGAAACCATCTACCCGATGATGGGGATGGAGCTCTTCCCGGCGGTCTTCACCGGGGTTTTCCTGGTGGTGGTTTTGGCGGCGATCATGTCCACGGTGGACTCGCTGCTGATCCTGGCCTCCTCGGCGGTGGTCCGGGACGTCATCCAGAAGATCTTCGATCCGCCGTGGACCGAGCTGACCTTCTCGAGGTGGGGGAAGGCCGTGACGGTGGTCATCGGGGCCGCGGCCCTCGGGCTCGCACTGCCCGAGGTCCGGGTCATCTTCTGGTTCGTCCTCTTCGCCTGGTCCGGGCTGGCGTCGGCGTTCACGCCGGTTGTGCTCTGCCCGCTCTTCTGTAAGGGCAGGACCCGGGCCGGGGCGGTGGCGGGAATGATCGGGGGATTCGTGGGGGCGGTGGGGTGGGTGCTCCTCTTCAAGGAGCACTTCTACGACCTCTACGAGATGATCCCGGGCTTCACGCTGGGCTTTCTGGCGACCGTCGGGGTGAGCCTCGTGACCCGGCCGCCCGAGGGGGCCGACGAGGAGTTCGAGAGCGTCTGGCGGGTCGTGGGCCGTCCGTTCAGCCCGGCGCGGCGGGGGAAGGCGGCGGAGGGAGTCCGGGAGGCGCCGGCGCCCTCGGCGGACTGAGATCTCCGAGAGCGTCCCGAACGAAGATGCTCGTAGCTGAGTCGTCACCGGCCGCGGCGGACGAGGCGGCCCAGCAGGGAGGCGCGACATGACCGGTTTCAGCCGACGGGAGTTCCTGGGAATCGGAGGAGGGGCCCTGGCGGGTGCCGGGCTGGGCGGTTGGCCCGGGGGCGGAAGCCCACCGGGCGCACCGCTCTCGGTCGGGGGCGGCGCCCGACCGGGAGGTGCGGGCCGGCCGGGCTCCCTCGACGGCAGCCCGGACCTGATCGTCCTGGGCGGGCGGGTCTACACGATGGACGACGCGACGCCTCGGGCCCGGGCGTTCGCGGTCACCAGCGGGATCTTCACCGCCGTGGGCACCGTGGAGGAGATGCGGGCCCTGGCCGGGCCGAACACCCGGGTCCTCCAGGTCCGGGACGGTACGATCTTCCCCGGCTTCATCGACGCCCACTGTCACCCGTCGGGGGTCCGGGAGCTCATCAGCGCCGACCTGGGCAGGGCCGAGACGATCGCCGACATCCAGCGGCTCCTCCGGGAGGAGGCCGCCGACACCCCGCCGGGCCACTGGGTGGACGGCTTCAAGTACGACGACACGAAGATCGTCGACGACGAGACGGGCGAGTACCGGCGGATCAACCGGTGGGACCTGGACGAGGCGGTTCCCGACCACCCGGTCCGGGTGTCGCACCGGGGTGGCCACATCGCCTGGTACAACTCGAAGGCCCTGGAGATGGCCGGGGTGGACGCCTCGGTCGAGGATCCGCCGGGGGGCCGTTTCGAGCGGGACGAGGACGGCCGGCTCACCGGGCTCGTGGAGGAGCGGGCCCAGCGGGTCTTCGACGGGGTGGGCGAGCGACCGGAGATCGACCGGGAGGTCCGGAAGGACGGCATCGCCTACATCAGCGGGCAGATGGCCGCCGCGGGGCTCACGTCCGTGACCTGGACCGGAGGGGGCGACGAGGACCTGATCGCCCTCCAGGACGCCTACGCCGCCGGGGAGATGAATTTCCGGATGTACTTCTTCCCCTCCGGGGGGAGCAGCGCGTACGAGGGGCTCAAGTCCGCCGGCGTCCGGACGGGACTCGGCGACGAGTGGCTCCGGATCGGAGCCGTGAAGTATGTCGCTGACGGCTCGGCCTCGGGCCGCACCATGCGGATGAGCACCCCGTACGTGGGCCGGCCCGACGACTACGGGATCCTGACGATGACGCAGGAGGAGATCCACGAGGCCGTGGAGGAGGCCCACCGGAAGGGGTGGCAGGTCGGCATCCACGCCAACGGCGACGTGGCGATCGACATGGTGCTGAACGCCTATGAGCGGGTCCAGGAGAAGTGGCCCCGCCCCGATCCCCGGCACCGCCTCGAGCACTGCACGCTGATCAACGACGAGCTCCTCCGGCGGATCAAGGCCGTGGGTGCCGTTCCCACGCCCTTCTACACGTACGTCCACTTCCACGGCAACAAGTGGGAGGAGTACGGCGAGGAGAAGCTCCGCCGGATGTTCGCCCACAAGTCGTTCCTCGAGCACGACATCCCGGTGGCGCCCGCGTCGGACTACGTCCCGGGTCCCTACGAGCCCCTCATGGCGATCCAGAGCATGGTGACCCGGAAGGACATGAAGGGCCGGGTCTGGGGGCCGAACCAGAAGATCAGCGTGGCCGAGGCCGTCCGGATCTGCACCCGAAACGGCGCCTACGCCTCCTTCGAGGAGGAGATCAAGGGCTCGATCACGCCGGGCAAGCTCGCCGACTTCGTCGTCCTGGCCGAGGATCCCCACGAGGTGGACCCCGACCGGATCAAGGAGATCGAGGTGGTGCGGACCGTGGCCGG
>CAZMPV010000109.1:1654-8061 GCA_964567985.1 uncultured Gemmatimonadaceae bacterium | reverse complement strand
AGCGAGGCGGGGATGCGGACTATGCTCGACGATGTCACCGGCAGCGGCAGACGAGCAACGGGGGAGATGTAAGAGTTCTGTGGGAATCGGGGGTCGGGACGCGCTGAATTTCGAGCCGTCTTCTGCTACCCTACATGGGCGCCCGACACCCACACCACGACAGGAGCCGGAATGACCGAAGACGGAGCGCTCCCCGGAAGCGTTCGGCCCGCCGAGCACCAGCCCGACCTGCCCGCCGAGCGCTTCATCCTTCACGAGGAGCCCGACGACGAGGCGGTCCCCATGGACGTGGTCTTCGTCGGCGGAGGGCCGGCGGGGCTGGCAGGGGCGATCGAGCTGGCCCGGCTGGTGGAGGAGGACGACGGGCTCGGCCCGGTGGAGATCGGGGTCATGGAGAAGGCGGCCGAGCTGGGCGAGCACTGCCTCTCGGGCGCGGTGGTGAATCCCCGGGCCTTCCACGAGCTCTTTCCGGAGATGGACGTCTCGGACTTTCCCTTCCGGCGGCCCGTGGAGAAGGAGTCGGTCCATCTCCTGACCTCCGACTCCGGCGGGATCCGGATTCCGACGCCGCCCACCATGAAGAACCACGGCAACCACGTGGCGTCGATCTGCGAGATCGTTCGGTGGCTGGGGGAGCGGGCCGAGGAGCGGGGCGTGAACATCTTCCCGGGCTTTCCGGTGGACTCGCTCCTGGTCCGGGACGACGAGGTCGTGGGGGTGCGCACCACTCCGTCGGGCCTGGATCGGGACGGCGAGCCCGCCGGGGGCGACTACATGCCCGCCATGGACCTGACCGCCCGGGTCACGGTGCTGGCGGAGGGCACCCGGGGCTCCCTGACCCAGGCGTGGCTCGACTGGCAGGAGGTCGGCTCCGAGAATCCCCAGATCTACGCCCTGGGCGTGAAGGAGCTCTGGGAGACGACCGAGCCCCTGGATCGGGTCGTCCACACCATGGGCTGGCCCCTGCCCTCCGACGCTTTCGGGGGCAGCTTCATGTACCCGATGGAGGAGAATCTGGTGGCCCTGGGTCTGGTCGTGGGGCTGGACTACCGGGACGCCCGCCTCGACGTCCACGAGCTCTTCCAGCGGATGAAGCTCCACCCCCTGTTCCGGAAGCACCTGGAGGGCGGCGAGATGGTGGAGTGGGGCGGCAAGACGATTCCCGAGGGAGGTTACTACTCCCTCCCGGATCGCCGTCACGGCGCGGGCTGCGTCGTGGTGGGGGATGCGGCGGGGTACGTGGACGTGCCCTCCCTGAAGGGGATCCACTACGCCGTGCACTCCGGCATCCTGGCCGCCCGGGCGATACACCGGGCGCTCAAGGAGGACGACACGTCGGAGGCCGGGCTCCGGCCCTACACCGAGGCGGTGGACGACAGCTACATCGTCGAGGACCTGTACCGGACCCGGAACATGCGCCTGGCCTTCAAGGACGGCTTCGTGGCCGGAAGCGCCAAGGCCGGCCTCATGACGCTCACGGGGGGAGCCTTCCCCGGCGGCCGGATCGCCGTGGAGGAGGACGTGGCCGAGGCCCGGATCCTGGGCCCCGGCGTCGAGGGCTTCTCCCCCGACGGCGAGCTCACCTACTCCAAGGTGGATGCGGTCTACAAGTCCGGAAACACGACCCGGGACGACATCCCCTCCCACCTGATCGTCGGCGAGGACGTCCCGGCCGAGGCCGCCGAGCTCTACGTCCACATGTGCCCGGCGGGTGTCTACGAGCGGGCCGGCGACGAGCTGATCGTGAACGCCCCGAACTGCATCGACTGCAAGGCCACCGACGTTCTGGGGCCGCGGTGGACGCCCCGGGAGGGGGGGAGCGGGCCGGGGTACAGGCGCATGTGACCGCCGGGCCCCTCTCCGCCGAGTGTCCGTCCCGACGGATCCCGGTCAGCCGGGGATCCGCGAGTCGTCCGGGGCCAGGAGGCGCCAGCCGCCGCCGGCCCTGACCAGGAAGAAGGTCCTCCGGCCGGGGCTGTCCTCGAACCCGGTTTCCGGTCCCGGCTCGAGGGCCGCCACCCGGACCCGGGCCACCTTCCCGATCACCTCGTGCCCGACGTAGCTGGACCCGGGCGGGAACGGGTGGTGCGGACCCGACCGGCCCCGGGGGTCCGCCATCGGTCGTCCGCCGTGGAGGAACCACTCCCATCGGGCGAGCTCCTCCCGGGTCGTCTCCGAGCCCCGGAGGTCGTAGTGCCCGGCGAGCTCTCCCCACTCCTCGGTCCGAAGGAGCTCGTCGATCCGCCTCACCGCGTCCTCGGGGGAGCGAAAGGAGGGAGGGTCAGCCGCCACGGGCGTCCACCTCCAGCACTTTCTCCACGACCCTCCGGCTCAGACGCTCCGGATCCGGGGGCTCGAGCTCCAGCTCCACGGTGACGTCCACGTCGAGGTCGGCGCCCCGGACCCGGAGCCCGAAGGGCGGATATCCCCGTTCCTGGGCCTCCTCGGGGTCGCCGTGCCGGTACCGGTAGGGGAGCGCCACGACGCTGAGCTCCAGCTCTTCTCCGCGGGAGGTGTCGGCCTCGGCGAGAGCGGAGCGGGCGCTGCGCTCCACGGCCGGGACCAGCTCCTCCTCGAGCCGGGCCCGCTCGAGCTCGACCAGGCGCTCCTTCAGCTTCGATCCCAGGCTCAGGTGGAGCGCTTCGGCCACGGCGTTCGGATCGCCGGGGGGATCGGCGAACCCGACCCGGGCGAGGGCGCGGGTCCCCAGCGTCGCGCGGGCTTCGCCGTCCTCGACCTCCAGCTCGAGATCCCGGAGGTGGATCCCGGTCTCCTCCTCGATCGTCCACCTCAGGAGGCGGGAGGCCTCGCTCAGGGCGTCCGACTCGCTCACCGAGAGCCTCCTTCGCCACCCGTCCGGGCACGGAAGACGGCCCGGGCGTACGCTTCCACGGAGAGGTACGCCGGCGTGCTGCCGTAGCGGATCCAGAAGTTCTCCCGGTCCACGGTTTCTCCGTCCAGCGTCGGTTCCCCGTGTTCTTCCGCGAGGGCATTGTAGGCGCGGAGGAACCCTGCACGGTCCCAGTCCTCCTTGTCCAGCTCGCGGAAGCGGATCCACTCGGATCCGGCGGCTTCGGCCACACGATCGAGGAGGAGCCCGAGCTCTTCGTGGATCTCCTCCGGGGAGGGCCCGTCCGCGTCGCCGTAGGAGCCGGGCCCGACGTCCACCACGATCGCCGCGACGGGGCCGGTCTCTCCTCCGGGGGATCTGCGATGAAGGTCGATCGGGACGCTCCCGACGGCCGCGCCGATCCCGCCGAAGCTCAGGATTAGCGTGTCGTCGGGATCCACGAGCGAGAGCCTTCGAGGTGGACCGCTCCGGTCGTAGAAGACGGCTCCGCCTCCGAGCCCGGCCGGAAGCGCCCACGCCGTCATCACCTGTTCGTCGGGCTCGCGATCCGCGGGTACGCCCCCGATCGGCTCGGCGCCGAGCTCCGCCGGATCCGGAAGCCTGCCCTCGATCTCCCGGAGAAGCTTCCGAGCCTCGTCGCGCCGGCCGTCGGAGAGGAGCTCCCGGAGCTTCTCGACGACGTCGGTCATCTCCCCCTCTCCTCTCCGTAGCCCTCCGGGGCCGGGTTCCGGACGACGGCGGCCAGGAGCACGGCGCCGGAGTCGTCGTCGGCCAGGAGGACGAGAAAGGGGCGGTCGGCCACGAACTCGAATGGCTCGTCGGGCTCGCCGAGCACCGCTTCCATCATGCCGCTCGCGACGCCCACGGCCCGGGTTCCTTCTTCGTCGACCTCCAGGAGCGCGTCGTGCCGGATCCGGGTCACGCCGAGCGCGTCGTGGTCGGACAGGAAGCCCGGGAAGCGACCCCGGACCGGATCGAGGGCCACGTCCAGGCCGGCGTCCCGGAGCGGGTCGCCCAGGTCGGCGTTCGCCCGGATGCGGATCCGGGGAAGCCGGACCCGACCGTCCCGTGCCTCGGCCTCGTCCGTCCAGCGGGACCAGACTTCCGCATCCAGCTTCCGGAGGACCTCTCCGACCGTCCGGTCGTCGTCGGGAAGCACGGCGTAGAGGGCGTAGCGGTCCCCGACGTAGGGAAGCCGGACGACCTCCGCGGCGGGACCCGGCCTGTAGCTCCACGTTCCCGACCGGTCGAGGAAAGGGAGCTCCACCGGCGATCCGTCCGGAAGCGTGAAGGTGTCCGGGGTGGTCGCCTCTTCCGGAAAGGGGGTCTTCCAGCCCGCCTGGAAGAAGAGGGAGCCGAGTGCGAGAGCGTCGAGGCGCTCCGGGAAGGGGTAGGGGAGGCCCTCGAGCGTGTCCAGCGTCCACTTCCGGATCCAGGCGTCGATCCGGGCTCGGCCCTCCGGGGTGCCGAGTTCCACGGTCTCTACGGTCGCTTCCAGGGCCTCCCGGAGGCGCGCCCGAGCGTCGGGATCCACGGTCCGGGGCGCGTCGACCCAGAGCGAGGCTCCGATGAAGAGCTCGGGGGTTCCAGCGGGGACGATCCTGGGCGTGCGGGCGATCATCGACTCTTCCAGGGCCACCCGTTCCGGGTCTCCGGGGGCCCCCACCGACCGGAGCGCCTCCGCCCAGGGCGGGAGCGGGTCGCCGGACCGGGCATCGTCCACGCCCAGAGCGCGAGCGAGCTCGTCCCGTGACTCGCCCGCGGCCCCGGCGTGGAGGACGGCGAGGAGCGATCCCAGGGCCGGAGGTGCCACCACCGCGTTGCCGTCTCCGCTCCGGGCCAGGGCCCCCAGGACCCGGAAGCCCAGGTCCACCTGGGCCCGGATCAGCCTGTCGACGGAATCTCGCTGCATGGCCCGGGGGAGGGGGTGAGGGTCGGGGACGAGGGCGGGCCCGGGTGACGGGTGCACGGCGGAGAGCACCGCGGCGCCGAGCAGCAGAAGCGTGGCTCGGCCGCAGGGTCTCCGATGGAGTGCTCTCCCGCCCGTCCACCCGGGCGCCCTTCCCGCGCGGCCCCTTTCGGCTGCGGCCCTTTCGCTCATCTCCACCCAAACATTAGTACGGGCGAGGGAGCCGCGACGACAGGCTTCTTGCCCTCTCCCGTTCGAGGCCCTCCCTTTTTCATGCGGCGAGACGGCAGCACACCGGTTCTTCGAGATCACGGTGGGGATGAGCGAGACTCAGCAGGGACGGACTCGGGCCGCGGAACGCCACCGGGCGCTGGTCGGCCGGGTCGTGCTCTCCCTCGTGCTGGGAGGGTTCGTCTTCCGGCTCGTCCACGGGGGGGCCGGGGTGGGCGGCTTGCTCGAGACGCTGGGCACCGTCCGGCTGGAACCGCTGGGCTGGGCGGGGCTCTTCGCCCTGGGAATCCTCCTCCTCCAGACGGATCGGCTTCGGGTTCTGGTGACGGGGGAATCCGGACCGGAGCGGCGGGACCCGAGCTGGCTTCGTCTCTTCCGGAACGTCCTGGCGGAAGTTGCGCTTCGGGGGCTCCTCGATCCGCGGACGTCCGTGGAGATCCAGGGACGATCCCTGGAGAGGGGCCTTCCGTGGGTGACGGCGGGTCGCCTGGTGACCCAGAGTCGCCTCGGAGACATCCTCGGCCTCGGTCTGGTCGGGACCGGGGGCCTGGTCTGGGCCGGTACGACCGGACGACTGTCGGGCTGGGGGCTCTGGAGCGGGGTTCTGGTCGTCGGAGGCACCGCCGGGGTCGCGCTCGTCGCCATACCCGTCATCCGTCGCATGACCGAGGCGGAGTCCCCCCCGGACTCGTTCGAGGAGGACGCGGCCCGGGCCCACTTCGTCTTGAGGGCCACCTTCCGGAAGGGTGCCGGTACGTGGGCGTGGGTTCTGGGGGTCAGCCTCCTCGTCGCCGTGCTGGAAGTCGGGCTCGTGCGCCACCTCTTCACGGCCGTGGGCGTCGAGACCGAGCTGGCGCGCCTCGTCGCGGTCGCGCCCGCGATGGCGCTGACGAGCTACTACCACTTCACCTTCGCGGGACTCGGTCTGCGGGATCTGCCGCTGGTGTGGATGCTGGGAGGGCACGCCGCGGCTCCGGCCCTGGCCGCCGTCGGCCTCCTGGCGGCGCTCCGGGTGGCGCTGCAGGCCGTGGCCGGGCTTCCGGCACTGGCAGGAGGGCGCCGGAGGTGAAACCACCGATCTGTCGCATCTGCGATCGAGACTTCGATCCGACCGAAGAAGGCGGAGGGGTTTCCTTCGAGCCCACCCGGGAGCCGTGGTGGCGAGGTCGGGTCGATGAGGACGAGGTCGAGCGCTCGGGTCCCCCGACCGGCCATCCTCCACACGTGGACTGGTTCTGCGGCGACCATTTCGAGGCCGCCGAGGCTCTCTCGCACCTTCCGAAGGGGGAGGCCCTCGACCGCCTGGAGGTCGAAGACGAGGGCTGACCGGGTCCGGGGAGCGTCGGCGGAGCCGGACTCCCAGCCCCGGACGCCTCAGGCGCTCCCGGGTGCCGGCCGCTCGTCGATCACGCTCCC
>CAZMPV010000109.1:0-1554 GCA_964567985.1 uncultured Gemmatimonadaceae bacterium | reverse complement strand
GCGAAGAAGCGGGTGTCGTAGCGCCGGGGCTCGGGCGCCGGCGTGATCCAGTGGGCGACGTACTCCACGGCCCCTCCGTCCATCCGGGCGGTCATCCGGTCCAGGACCTCGGGGAAGACGTCCTCGTCCGCGAGGATCCGCTCCCGGTGGGCCTCGACTTCCGGGTCCTCCGCAGCGGGTGGCGGGACCTCCCCGGCGCCGGTCCGGCCCACCAGGATGCCCGTCTCCTCGAAGGCCTCCCGGATCGCGGCCACGTAGTAGGCGATCGCCGGCGGGTCGGCGTCGGGGGAGAGGCCCAGGCGGTCCGCCGCTCCGGCCGGACTCAGCCCGTCCATGCGCTCGATCAGCGCCGGCGCCGCGTCGTCCCGGTCCACCCGTCCGCCGGGAAAGACGTACGCCCCGGGGACGAAGCCCGCCGAGCGGGAGCGGCGCAGGAGGAGCACCTCCGGGGCCCCGTCGCCGGGGCGGAGGAGAGCCACGGTCGCGGCGGGCCGGGGCTCGGCGGGTGGATCCGGAGGCTCGTCGATGCGCCGGGCGAAGCCGTCGGGGAGACGTTCCCAGGGCACGACGTGGGCCGGCTCCCGGCTCACGAGCCCACCGGCCCCGCCCGGTCGATCCGGTCCGTCACGAGCCCACCAGGCCCGCCCGGTCCATCCAGTTCGTGATGTCGTGGGCGGTGATGATGCCCAACAGCTCCCAGTCCCGGGCCACCAGGACCCGCCTCGTCTCGTTCTCGCTCATCCGCTCGAGGACGTCGGTCATGGGAGCGTCCGGCGCGACGATCAGCGTGTCTTCCAGCGGGGTCATCACGTCGGCGACTCGCTTGCCGGGCCAGACGTCCTTCTCGACCGCCTTCACCTGGGAGAGGGTCACCATCCCCACGACCACGCCCTCCTCGGTCACCGGAAAGGCGTTGAAGGGCCGCCGGAGGAAGTGGTCGTGGACCAGCTCGTCCAGCGGCAGCTCGGGCGGGACCGTCTCCGGGTTCCGGGTCATGGCGTCCCGGGCGACGATCCGCCCCATGACCTCGGTGAGCATCATCTGACGGTAGCTGGCCCGGGCGGCGTTGCTCAGGAACCAGCCGATGAAGACGAACCAGAGGCCGCCCACCAGATTGCCCCCCATGAAGATCCCGAAGAGCCCCAGGGCCACGATCCCGTAGCCCAGCCACTTGCCGCCGGTGGTGGCCGCCCGGGTGGCCCGCTCGAAGTCGTCGGTGAACTTCCAGAGCGTGGCCCGGAAGAGCCGGCCGCCGTCCAGGGGAAAGCCCGGAAGGAGGTTGAAGATCGCCAGCGCCAGGTTCACCAGCCCCAGGTAGCTGGCCACGGCCGTGTACGCCCGGCCCAGCCCCAGGGCCCCGCCTCCCGCTTCGAGCCCGTAGAAGAGGGCCGCGAAGACGAAGCTCGCCAGGGGGCCGACCCCGGCGATCAGGAGCTCGTCGTCGGGGCTCGTGGCCTCGCTCTTCGTCCGGGCCATGCCCCCGAAGATGAAGAGGGTGATCCCCTCCACCTCCACCCCCTTCAGGCGGGCGACGAGGCTGTGGGAGAGCTCGTG
>CAZMPV010000108.1:0-8164 GCA_964567985.1 uncultured Gemmatimonadaceae bacterium | reverse complement strand
CTCGGCCGCCTCCCGGGTCCGGGCCAGCTCGGCCTCGGCCACCAGGTCGGGGTTCTTCTCGTAGAGCGAGCGGTTGATCTCGTACTGCCGCTGCGCGTCCAGGTACTGGGAGCGGATCTGGGCCACCGCCCCCTCCTGGGTCAGCCGCTGGGTCTCGAGATTCGAGCGCAGCGAGAGGAGGTTCGCCTCCGCGTTGCTGAGCTGCTGCCGGGCTTCGAGGAGCTGGACCTCGACGTCCGGGTTGCTCATGCGCAGGAAGACCGTGGTGTCGACGATCTCGGTGCCGGGCAGCGCCACGATCTCCTCGACCCGTCCCGCCGTGACGGCGGTGATCCAGCGCCGCTGCTCGGGCACGAGGGTTCCGGGGCCTCGGACCTGACGCACCATGGTCCCGTGCTCGACGGTGTCCACGTACAGGGTGGAGACCTCGACGCTGGGCGCGGCGGGCTTCAGGGTCCGGAGCGCGCCCGTGATCAGGATCAGCACGAGCACCACCGCGGCGCCCTGCCAGAGCCGCTTCTTCTTCTTCTTCTCCGCGTGGTCCTCGCGGATGATGTCCATCGCCACGATATCAGCTCCCCTCGTCGTCGGAGACGCGGTCCCGTCGGAGCTCCTGGCCCGATGCCTGCTCGAGCTGGGCCAGGGCCTGATGAAAGTCGTAGAGCGCGGTCAGATAGTCACGCTCGGCGGTCGCCATCGAGCTCTGGGCGTCCAGGAGCTCGAGGAAGGGGGCGGCCCCCATCCGGTAGCGCTCCCGGGCGAGCTCGAGCTGCTCGGCGGCCACCTCCCGGTTCCGGCGCTCGATCTCGACCACCTCGTGGGCCGACATCAGGTTTCCGTGGGCGGTGGTAACCGCGGTCCGGAGCCGGAGCTCCTCGGCCCGCCGGTTGTGGCTGGCGGTCCGGGCCTGGACCTCGGCCTGCTCCACCTGGCGCTGCCGGGTGAAGCCCTGAAATACCGGGAGGGAGATCCGGAAGCCGAGGGAGATCGGCTGCTCCTGGAACTGGAAGGGGAAGACGTCGTTCCGCTCGAGGATCTGCCGCTCCTCGGCGTCGGTCAGCCGGAAACGGTCCCCCTCGCAGTCCCGGGGATACCCTTCCAGGGGTCCTTCGAGCCCCCGGGCGATCTGGTTGAAGAACTGGCAGCTCTGCCTGTTCGATTGGATCGAGTTCCGGGCCTGGTTCAGGATGAAGTCGGTGTTCCCGAGCTCCCGGGTGAAGCCGGACCAGTTCGCGTTCAGGCTCAGCGACGGCAGGTAGCTGCTCTGGGACTGCCGGAGGGACGCCTTCCGGGCCCGCTCCGTCGCTTCGAAGGATCGGAGCTGGGGATGGGCGTCCAGGGCCCGGCCCACGAGCTCCTCCTGGCCCCACTCGGGCTCGAAGACCTCGAACTCGCTCACCAGCACGAGGGGGCGCGCGCTCGGCACGCCGATCCGCTCCAGGAGGATCAGCCGCTGAACCCGGTAGTCGTTCTCCGCCTGGATCAGGGCCACCTGGGCCCGTCCCCGCTCGACCTCGGCCTGCTTGGCGTCGGTTCCCGGAACCGCGCCGGCTTCGGCACGGGCCGTGGCGAGCTCGTAGTTCTCCTCGGCCCGCTCCACCTGCCGGCGCGCGACCTCGACGGCGTCCCGGGCCCGGAGCGCGGTCAGGTACTGCTGGGTGACGTTGAACTCCAGGTTGTACTCCGCCGCCCGCACCGACGCCGTCGCGGCCCGCTTGTCCGCACGGGAGCTGGCGAGGTTGAAGAAGGTGGCGCCGCTGAGCTGGTAGTTCAGGCTGAGCGAGTAGTCCGACAGGTAGTAGTCGGTCGTCCCGGCGCCGATGTCCGCGCCGGTGAAGATGCCGAAGCGCTGGGTGCCGGCTCCCACGTACTGGAGGCCCGCCGACGTGTTCACGCTCGGGAGGAAGCTCGCGTACGCCTCCCGGACGCCCCACGAGGCCGCGCTCACCTGCTCCTGGACCTGGAGGTAGGTCGGGTTGTTCCGCTTGGCCAGCTCCACCGCCTCGTCGAGGGAGAGCCGCCAGGGCTGCTCCTGCTGCCCGTCCAGCGCCGGTCCCGGCGCCAGGAGGATCGCCAGGGCGGCGGTTCCGGCCAGGAGCCTCGGGGTCGTCTTCGCTCGCATCACGGGGCCTGTCATCTCCTTCGCGTCGTCTTCACGTCGTCCACTCTACGGAATCGTCGTGCCGGTCCCGGGCGCCTCGCCCGATCGGCCGGGCGGGCCGCCGGGATCCGGGCCGGCCGGAGCCGGCGACGAGTCGCCGGTCGTCCTCCCGTCACATCCGCGTCCCCTCCGGGACCGGACCCGGAATCCGGGCTATCCACCCATACTCTGTTGGAAGATGCGTGCCAGGGTGTCTGTTTCGATATAAGCTGTTTATACGCAACCACTTACAAGGCTTTAAAATCCTCGGGCTCCGGCCCGGAACTGACCGGTTCCGGGTCAGCGGTGTCCGGATCCGAACACTTCCGGCCCACCCGGGATCCGACCGCCGTCGCGCCGCCCGCCCCTACGAGGGCTGGGCCGGGAGAGTTCCAGAAAGGCCCGGGTCCGCTTGCCGTACCCCTTTCCCGACGGGGAGCGTCCGGGACGGAGCCATGGTGCTGGAGGGGGAGACCGTCCAAGCCGACGGAGGCGAGACCCGGGAGGCCTCCTTCGAAGGCCGGTATCGGCGCAGGCGCCGAGGACGCGCTTCCGTCGAGCCCCCGGAGCCGGGGAGCCCCGAGCGGCGCTTCAGCCCCCCTCGCCGGAGGTGGCCTCCAGGGAACAGTGCTCTCCACAGCCGAAGCGGCGCCGGTTGCGGGCGAACCAGCGGTAGAGCCTCTCGGCCGCGGGCCGGACCAGCGGAATCCGGAAGATCCAGGAGAACCAGCCGCCCCGGGGAAGGAGCGCCAGGACCCGCTCCACCGCCGTGGCCCCCTGCCAGCGCCGTCCGTCCGGGCCGACGACCTGCCAGGAGCTCTCGAAGTCCGACGTCGGGATGCCGGGGAAGCGCTGTCGCACCCCGTGATCCTGGTAGGGCGCGATCTCGAATCGGTCCGCCCCGTCCCATCGGTCCAGGAGCCGCATGGAGCGGGCGCAGACGCCGCACGCGCCGTCGTAGATCACCGTGAAGGGTCGGTCCGGCCCACCGGACCGGAAGCGGCCGTCGTCCATGGCATCCGAGGAATCTGCCGGGGGCTCGGAGGCGGGCTCGGGCGCCGTCCTCGCCGGCGTCACTCCTCTTCCCGGGCCGCCACCAGCATCCGGCGATGGTAGTTCACCTGGCCGAGGTGGTACCCCAGATGGCTGACCAGGTGCAGGAGGAAGGCGCCGGTCTCGATCCCCGCCATCCGGGTCGGCGGATCCGGAAAGGGAGCGGCCAGCTCCTCCTCGGTGATCGAGCCCAGGACCTCCTCCACGACGGCCCCGGCCCGCTCGAGGCGGGAGAGGAGCTGGTCACGGGAAACGTCCCGGGCATCGAACTCGGCTTCCCGGTCCCGGACGTAGCCGGTCTCGCCCAGGAGGCCCCCGACGTAGTGCAGGAGGTTTCCGGCCACGTGGTTCGCCAGGGCGCCGCCGGGGTTCCGGGTTCCCGGCGCCGTGGTCCAGAGCGTCTCGTCGTCGGGGTAGGCTTCGACCTCCCGGATCAGGTTCTTCAGGTCCCGGGCCAGGGTCCTGGCCACCGCCCGGGCCAGCCGCGGGGGGCTCATCGGCCGCTCCCCTCGACACGTGAGCCGAGCCACGCGCTCCGGAAGCGCTCCACGGCGGGTGTGGCGCTCCTGCCGGCTTCTTCCAGGGAGACGACCTCCAGCGTCGGGTCCGGGGCCAGCGTCACCCGGACCGAACGGGCGCGTCCCCTGCCCTCCACCGTCAGCTCCACCTCGTCTCCGGGGGACCGCTCGCCCAGGACCTCCTCCACGACCCCTTCCTCGTCCGGGGTCCGGCCCGCGATCGAGGTGATCCGCTCCCCCCGATCCACGCCGGCCTGGTAGAGGGGCGACCCGACCAGGGTCGGCCCGGCCACCAGGGCGCCCCGTTCCCCGAAGCGGAGCCGCACCCGACCCAGGTGGGCCCGATCGGGCCGGGCCCGCCGGAGCACCAGCCCGGGACCCTGGAGGAGGGTGGCGTAGTCCGGCACCTCGCTCCCCCGGACGTAGCGCCGGAAGAAGTCCCGGGCGAAGCCCTCGTCACCGGTGAGGTCGGCCAGGACCCGCTCCAGGTCCGCCACCGAGTACGGCACCTCCGTCCGGCCGAAGCGCTCCCAGACGGACCGCATGTAGTCGTCCAGGGTCAGGCCCCGGTGTTCGGTCCGGAGCTTCAGGTCCAGGCCCAGGGCCACCGCCGAGCCCCAGGTGTAGTAGGAGAGGAAGGTGTTCGGCCGGTTCGTCGGATCCACCGAGACCGCCGCGTCGACGAAGGGCGCCTGCATGCTCATCTCCACCGGGCTCCGGAGGCGGCGGCCCGGGGCGTTGATCACCGCGTTCAGGGTGCCTCCGAGGCGGGCCGCGTAGTCGTCCGCCTCCAGGAGGCCCGCCCGGACCAGGACCAGGTCGTCGTAGTAGCTGGTGAAGCCCTCCGCGAACCAGAGCTCCCGGGACATATTGGCCCGGGTGAAGTCGAAGGGCTCCAGGGTCCGGGGGCGGATCCGCTCCACGTTCCAGGCGTGGAAGAACTCGTGGGAGACCGTGCCCAGCAGCCCGAGGCGGCCCTCGGCGAGAGACGACGAGCTCGTCAGGATCGTGGAGTTCCGATGCTCCATCCCGTCGCCCGACGCCCAGGGCAGGTAGTCGGCGAGGAAGGTGTAGCGGCCACCCTCGAACTCCGGCAGCTCTCCGAAGATCGACCGCTGCTCCTCCACGATCCTCCGGACCCCTTCCACGTAGCGCTCCATCTCGGCCCGGGTGCCGGCGTGGTGGAGCGCGACCCGGATCGTGGCCTCCGCCTCGCCGGCCGTCCAGCTCTCCGTGTCGTGCTCCGAGACCTCGGTCGGACTGTCGAGAAAATAGTAGAGGTCAGGGGCTGTAAATACATATGGTTCATTTGTTTCCATGAGCTGAGTCGCCACCGTCCACTCCGAGCCCTCGGGGGGTTCCACCACCAGCCGGATCGGGTGGTCCCCCCACCCCCGGACCCAGGCGAAGGTGGCGGGCATGTTCAGGTGGGCGTGGGTCTCGTCGATCGCGGTGTAGGTACCGTCGACCCGGTCCCCGTACAGGGTGTAGGCGAAGACCACGTCGCTTCCCTGCTCGGGCACCGTGACCTGCCAGCCGTGGGGATCCACCCGGGTGACCGGCAGACTCCGGCCCCGACCGTCCTCGACCCGGACGTCGTAGACGTTCTTCGCGAACTCGTGGAGGGCGTAGCGGCCCGGCGAGCTCCGGCTCATCCGGATCTCCAGCCGCCCGGCGGGGGCGTCGGGCACGCTCAGGGTGATCCGGGCCTCGTGATGGGCGGCGTTCGTGACCGCAAAGCGGTACTCCAGGGGCTCCTGGCCACCTACGGCAGCCGGAAGCAGGACCAGGAGGAGGAGCGCCGGAAGGAGGCCGAGGACGGAGACCTGCCACCCGGCCGGGGGCGAGGCGGGGATCGGGGGTGTCGGGATCTGAGTCGTGGCCATGGATACGATGACGCGGAAAAGTCGAGTCCCGGAGCGGCGGCGCCGGAACGGAGCTTGCACCGGTGGATCCGTGCGCCCACCGGGCCCCGCGACGCCGCCGGCCACCATTGTATCCGCCGCCCCCTGGAGACGCCATCGCCCGGCGGTGTGCGCCGGACGGGCACCCGGCTATCTTTGGCCCGGCTCCGGCCTCGCCGGAGCGACGAGCCCGCCGGGGCCGGGGCGGCGACGATGCGCTCCCCGGTCCCAGACCCGGAAACCGGACGCCGATGACGCGAGCCACCGAGCTTCCCCTGGACGCCCTCGAGGACGCCCTGGGACCGAACCGCCTGGAGCGGGACGTGCCGCTGGGGCCCATGACGACGTTCCGGACCGGCGGGCCGGCCCGGCTCCTGTATCGAGCCCGGACGCCCGAGGAGCTCGTCCGGGCCGTCCAGGTGGCCCGGGAGGTCGCCGTACCCCACTTCCTCCTGGGGCGGGGCGCGAACGTCCTCGTGGGGGACGGGGGCTTCCCCGGGCTCGTCGTCCGCTGCGAGGTGGGCGGGGTCGAGTTCGGCGACGACGGGCTCGTCCGGGCCGGCAGCGGCGTCGAGACCTTTCCCGACCTGATCCACGCCACCGTCTCCCGGGGGCTCGGCGGCCTCCACCACTACGTGGGGATCCCCAGCACCGTCGGAGGCGCCCTCTGGCAGAACCTCCACTTCCTCTCCCCGGCTCCGGAGCGGGAGCGGACGGTCTTCGTCGAGGAGGTCTTCGAGGCCGCCGAGATCCTGACGGCCGAGGGAGAGCGGCGGACCGTGGGGGTCGACTACTTCGACTTCGGCTACGACTACAGCGTCCTCCACGAGCGGGACGACGTGGTCCTTTCCGCCACCTTCCGCCTCCAGCCCGCGCCCGAGGAGGCGCTGCGGAAGGTCATGCGGGAGAACCTGCGCTGGCGCTCGGAGCGGCACCCGGACCTCTGGCTCTATCCGTCGGCGGGCTCGATCTTCCGCAAGATCGAGGGGATCGGTGCCGGCCGGCTCATCGACGAGTGCGGCCTCAAGGGTCACGTCCACCCCAGCGGCCGGGCCGGCATCTTCCACCGCCACGCCAACATCGTCGTCAATCTCGGGGGCGCCACGGCCCGGGACGTGGTGGACCTGATCGAGCTGGCCCGGGACACGGTCCGGCGGGAGCTGGGCTACGAGCTGGTTCCGGAGATCGGCTTCGTCGGAGACTTCCAGGGCACGCCTCCCCCCTTCTGAGGCCGCCCGGCGGGCCCGGCTCGGGGCGGACGGCTCCCGGGGGCCGGGTCCTCAGCTCTCCGCCACCCTCCGGAGCGCCTCCTCGGTGATCTCGTGCCCCGCGGCGTAGCGAAGAACGTCCCGCTCCACGCCCCACTCCGCGAGGCGGGCCGCCTCCCAGCGGTCCCGCTCCTCGTCGGCGTAGCGGTCGTCCTCGCCCCGGACCAGGAGCACCGGGATCTCCGCGAGCCGGCGCCGGGCCTCCTCCGCATCCAGGTCCGGGGGGAGGTAGGCGCCCCAGAGGACGAGCTGGTCCGGCGGGGTCCCACCCATGACGGCCCAGCGGACCGCCGTGTGGCAGCCCTGGCTGAAGCCGAGGAGCCGGAAGCGCACCGCCGTCCGGTCCACCTCGTCGAAGATCCGTCCGACCAGCCGGTCCAGGTACTCGACATAGTCGTGAATCTCGCTGAGCCGATCTTCCCGGGTCATCCACGACGCGCCGACCCGGTGCTCGGGCCCGTGGCGACCCCCATCGTCGTCCAGGTAGAAGCGGGAGAGCCCCTCGGGGGCCACGAAGAGGCGCCCCCCGTCGTCCAGGGGGCCGAAGCGGCGGAGGAAGCGCCGGGCGAGCTGCTTGTAGCCGTGAAGCACCAGCCACACCTCGTCGACGTCCTCCTCGGGCCCCAGGACGGCGTAGCGGGCCGTCCGGGTCACTTCCAGGTGACGCTCCTCGGGGGACGGCCCCGTCCGGCTCACCGACGACCTCCTCGCCGCCGGCCCCTCATCCCGCCCCGCCCCCGATCCAGAGCCACGCCGTCCAGGCCAGGAAGCCCAGGTGGCTCAGGAGCATCGCCACCAGCGCCGCCCGGGCCGCGGACGGAAGCTCCATCCGGAGATTCCTGAGGGTGGTCCAGGCCGGCACCACCAGGATCCACCCCGTCCAGGGGAGGACGTAGCGGGCGATCGAGGGGATCGTGTCCAGGTAGACCGACGGGCCTCCGCTCCCGACGAGCCCCAGGAGCGCCTTCAGGGAGAGAGGGACGAGGACGACGAGCTCGGGGATGACGAGGACGGCGTTGAGGAAGAAGAAGCCGCCCTCCGGGGTCTCGACCCAGGCCCCGGGCGCGTCCGCCGCCCTCCCGACCCCCTCCTGCCCGGGTCCGCTCACGGGCCCCCTCCGGCGTCCCCGTCGCCGGCCCGGCCGAAGGGCTTCTCCGCCTCCGCGAAGGGCGGCAGGGCCCGGTCCTTCTCCGAGAGGATCGGCTCGTCCACGGGCCAGTCGATGCCCAGCTCCGGGTCGTCCCACCGGATCCCCCGGTCGAGCTGCGGCGCGTACTCGGC
>CAZMPV010000107.1:4624-8199 GCA_964567985.1 uncultured Gemmatimonadaceae bacterium | reverse complement strand
GCGGTCGGTCTCCAGGCGGAAGACCGTGCTCCCGGGACGGATCTCGCAGCGGCCCGTGGCCTCGGCCCGGGGAATCATGCTGGCCAGGCTCGACGACTTGGCGTTGTACTCGCAGCCGAAGCCCGCGCAGAAGCCGCAGTGCTGGCAGGGCGGGCGGCCCCGGAACGATTCCGAGGTGATGGCCATCGGGGCCGGCTGGGGCGTCATCCCCGCGGCCCGGGCGCCCCGCTCGAAGAGCACCCCGGAGGACTTCACCGGGAGCGGCTCCATCGGATACGGCCGGGAGCGGGGCGGATCGAAGGGACCCGGCGCGCCGGAGACCCCGATTTCCCAGTCCACCTTCGTGTAGTAGGGCTCGAGCTCGTCGTAGGAGATCGGCCAGTCGGCGAGGCCCGTCCCCGAGATCGGGCCCAGGAGGCTCCGCTCCCGGAAGTCCACGGGCTTGAAGCGCCAGTAGTTGGCGGTGAAGTGGACGCTGCTGCCTCCGACCATGCGGGCGTAGAAGACCGGCGGGAGGCCGCCCGGCGGGCTGAGGGCCGCCGGCTCGTCCGGGCTCCGCCGGAAGGTCGCCGGATCGTCGCCGCCCCCTCCGGTCCACTCTCCCTGGAAGAAGATGCTCCACTCGTCGTGGCGGAAGTCCGCGGCCCGCAGGTACGGTCCCTGCTCGAGGACCACCACGCTGAAGCCCGCCTCGGAGAGCTCGCCGGCGAGGACACCGCCCGCGGCGCCGGAGCCGACGATCACGAAGTCCACCGGCTCCCGCTCGGCGTAGTGGGGGCCCACCGACCGATACGCCCCGGCCGGCACCGAGCCGGACCCGGCGTCCGTGCCCCCCGGGCTCGCTTCGTCGTCGCCGCCCCAGACGGCGAGGAACTCCCGGCGCTTCACGTTTCCCCTCCCCGCCCGCTTCCGTGGGCGTCCCGGTCGTACCACCCGAAGGGCGGCCGCCAGACCGGGGCGTCCTCGAAGTCCAGGATCTCCCAGCCCACTCGATCCCGGTTGCCGCCGTATTCAGGGTTCGAGAACATGCCGGCCACCGTCAGGAACCGGATCGTGCCGAAGAAGGGCGGCCCCTCCCCCTCGCCCTCCCGGGCCTCGAAGGCGGCGACGATGCGGTCCTGGGCGTCGGGTTCCAGCTCCGAGAAACGGTCGGCGCCCACCTCGGTGGCGGCGGCGTTCAGGGCCTCGACGGCCCCCTCGATGAGGGGAGTGGCGTCGGACATGAAGCCCTCCAGGGCGCCGTCGATGAAGTGGATCACGCCGGCCTCGGCGGCCCCGGGCGTCTCACCCGAGGGAATGATCCGGGCCGCCATCGCCTCGACCTCCCGGGCCTGGGCCTCGCTCAGGACCTCGAAGGGGCGACCTTCGCGACGAGCCTCGGCGGCCCGGGCGGCGGTGGCCCGGAGGAGAGACGCGTTGGCCGCCAGCCACGCGGCCCCGGCGGCGCGCCCGGAGCTCAGCAGGAAGTCCCTGCGGGTGGACGGGTTCTGGCTCATGGCTCCTGGCGCTCCGGTATCCGGGGATAGTAGTTGCTGAAGCGGACGAGGCGGGTCACCCGCCCCCGCTCGTCGGTCTCGAAGACGATCCGCTCGCCCAGCTCGCCGTCGTCCCGGACCCGCCGGAAGGTCGTGCCCGCCTGGTGGCGAAGCCGGGTCAGCGAGTCGAGGGGGTCGTCGGTGGGAAGTCCGAGCATGGCCAGCCCGCCCTTCCAGCGAAGGACCGCGATCTCGCCGCCGAACGACGCGTCGTAGCGTCCGGTGAAGCGGTCCAGGTCGGGCGCCTGGGCGCTCACCCCGGCCGGTCCGGCGTCGGTGGAGCCGCTCTCGTCGGCCGACGCGGCCTCGTCCTCCTCGTCATCTCCCAGGACCGGCTTCACCACGTCGTGAATCCGCCGGGTGTAGGACGAGGGGCTCACCCCCAGCGCGCTCGCCGCGAAGGCCACCGCGACCTTCCGATCCATCTGGAGCGCCAGGTGGGTCCGGTAGCCGGGGCAGCTCCCACCGTGGCCGACGTACGTCTCGTCGGCGTGGCGCCAGACCGAGAAGCCCAGCCCCCAGTGGGTGTCCCAGTCCGGATCCACCCAGTGGACCCGGTGCATCTCCCGGAGGGTGTTGCCGGAGAGCACCTCGGCGTCGGTGGGGCCGAGGCGAAACTGCCACATGGCGAAGCGGCCGAGGTCCTCCACCGTCGAGGCGAAGCCGGCCGCCGGCGCGATGCCCCGGGCCTGGAAGACGTCGATCGGCCGACGGTCACCGTCCCGCTCGATCGCTCCGTAGCCCACGGCCATCCGGTCGCCGTGGAGCTCCGCCGGGATCTCGGACCAGGTGTCGGACATCCCGAGGGGCTCCAGGATGTGCCGGCGCACGTAGTCATGATACGACATGCCCGAGCGCTCGGCGACGATCTCGCCGGCGAGGCTGAGGCCCAGGTTCGAGTACTGGAAGTAGCGTCGGGCCGGGTAGAGGGTCTCCTGGTCGTCCAGCGACTCCCGGATCTCTTCCCGGGTCGGGAAGACGAAGTCCGGTCCGGTCCAGTAGGGGTGGTCCGACTCCCGGGGGAGGCCCGCCGAGTGCGTCAGCAGCCCCTCCACGGTGATCTCGGGGCCCTCGGGATGGGCGTCCTGGATGTCGAACCAGGGCAGGTGACGGCCCACCGGATCGTCCAGCTCCAGCACGCCCCGGTCCCGGAGCTGCATGACCGCCACGCTGGTGAAGAGCTTCGAGATCGAGCAGATCGAGTAGACCGTGCCGGGGGTGGCCTCGACGCCCGCCTCGGGGTTCGCCAGCCCCCAGGCGGCGCTCCACACCTGCTCCTGGTCGTGGACGACGGCGGCCGAGATCGCCGGGATCTCCTCGTACGCCCTCTGGGCCTCGAGCCACACCTCCAGGAGGTTCAGGGCCTCAGACAGGCGCTCGGAGGGCACGGTGTCCGGCGCGGGCGCCGCCGGGACGGCGTCGAGGGGCGGAGCGAGCGGCGTGCCGAGCAGGACAGACGCCAGCAGAAGGTGGACCACGAGGCCTCCTCGTCGAGGGTGGAGCATGCCGCCAAGGAAACACCCGGAGGCCCCGGACCGCAAGACAGCCGAACGCGACCTCCGCGCCGGCGAGCCGCCGACCGGGTTGTGCCCGGAGCGCGCGCCGGGCCATTCTCGGGATGGAGCCCGTACCGTACATCCCATCCCGGAGCGCCTCCGTGAGCGAGACCGACGCCGACGCCGGCCCCACCTCTTCCCTCTCCCGCCGCAGCTTCCTCGGACTCTCGGCCGGGGCCACCGGGGCCGCCGTCCTTGGCGCCGCAGCCTGCGAGCCCGGGGACCGGCCCGCCCGCACCCGGGACACCGACGAGCGGGAGGCGCCCCGCCCCCTCGCCGGCCCCTTCGAGCTCGACGGGGTCTCGATCGCCGAGCTCGCCGACGGCATGGCGTCGGGGCGCTGGACTTCGGCGGAGATCACCGGGGCGTACCTCCGTCGCATCGACGAGATCGACCGCAGGGGCCCCACGCTCCGGAGCGTCATCGAGACCAACCCCGACGCTCTGGCCGTCGCCCGGGGCCTCGACCGGGAGCGGAGGGAGGG
>CAZMPV010000107.1:0-4524 GCA_964567985.1 uncultured Gemmatimonadaceae bacterium | reverse complement strand
CTCCGGGACGCCGGCGCCGTGCTCCTGGGCAAGGCGAACCTCAGCGAGTGGGCGAACTTCCGCTCCACCCGCTCTTCGTCCGGCTGGAGCGCCCGGGGCGGGCAGTGCCGGAACCCGTACGCCGTGGACCGGAACCCCTGCGGCTCGAGCTCGGGCTCGGCGGTGGCGGCCTCGGCCAGCCTCTGCGGGGCGGCGATCGGCACCGAGACCAATGGCTCGGTGGTCTGCCCGGCCTCGGTCTGCGGGGTCGTCGGCATCAAGCCCACCGTGGGCCTGGCCAGCCGCTCCCGGATCATCCCCATCTCCGAGACCCAGGACACGGCGGGTCCCATGGCCCGGACCGTCGCCGACGCGGCCGCGGTCCTCGGCGCCATGACCGGCGTGGATCCGGCGGATCCGGCCACCGAGGCGAGCCGGGGACGCGTCGAGGACGACTACACCCGCTTCCTGGATCCCGAGGGGCTCCGGGGCGCCCGGATCGGGGTGGCCCGGCAGTACATGGGCGCACACGACCGGGTGGACGACCTCATGGAGGAGGCCCTGGCGCGGATCTCCGGCCTGGGCGCCACCGTCGTCGATCCGACGGACATCCCGACGCGCGGGGAGATGGGCGGACCGTCGTATCGTATGATGCTCTACGAGTTCAAGGCCGGCCTGAACGCCTACCTGGAGGGGCTCGGTCCCGAGGCGCCGGTCCGCAGCCTGGCCGAGATCGTGGAGTTCAACGAGGCCCACGCCGACCGGGAGATGCCCTATTTCGGCCAGGAGATCATGCACCGTGCCCTGGAGATGGGCCCCCTCACCGATCCCGACTACCTGGAGGCGAAGGAGACCGCGCTCCGGCTGGCCCGGGAGGAGGGTGTCGACGCCGTCATGGACGCCCACGACCTGGACGCCATCGTGGCCCCGACCCGGGTGCCCGCCTGGAAGACCGACCTGGTGGACGGCGACCACTCGTACGGCGGCAGCTCGAGCCCCGCGGCCATCTCCGGCTATCCGGCCGTCACCCTGCCCATGGGTGAGGTCTTCGGGCTCCCGGTGGGAATCACCTTCTTCGGCCGGGCGTGGAGCGAGGCCCGCCTGATCCGCTACGCGTACGCCTTCGAGCGGGCCACCGGCGCCCGGACGCATCCCCGCTTTCTCTCCACCGCGGACCTGAGGGTCTGAAGATGACGACACGGACCGGCTCAGCCGTCGCCATCCTGCTTCTGCTCCTGGCCGCCTGCGCGACCCGGCAGACCGGGCCGTCCACCTACGTGGCGCCGGCCGGACCCGGCTCCCTGGAGTGCGCCCGCTCGGTGCTCGAGTCCCGGGGCTGGGAGGTCCAGCGCCGCCGCGGGAGCCAACCGGGGCTGGAGGCGCAGCTCCGGGAGACCGCCGACGAGCGGCTGACCGCCATGGACGTGATCCTCATCTCGATCCGCAGGGCCGACGAGGGCAGGGAGATGGAAGCCCAGCCCCGGAGCTACGTCTTCGGCCGAGGGACCCCGGCGACCGCCGAGCCGGAAGAGGGCCGGGAGGTGGAGCCTCCGGAACGGGTCTCACAGCTGGCGGCGCTGGCCGTGGCCACGTGCAGGGAAGGAGAAGTCGAAACTCCGGCGTCTGCCGCCC
Source organism: uncultured Gemmatimonadaceae bacterium (assembly GCA_964567985.1). GTDB lineage: Bacteria > Gemmatimonadota > Gemmatimonadetes > Longimicrobiales > Gaopeijiaceae > CAZMPV01. The sequence continues at coordinate 2,913 of CAZMPV010000107.1, read as the reverse complement.
CGTAGTTCCCCTTGACAATCTAGAGGACTCCCTCCAGCGTGGAGGGAGCGTTCCTCTAGACGATCGAGGGGACACCGATGCCGAAGGACCGACCCGACCTGATCCAGGGCACCCTGGACATGCTCATCCTCAAGACCCTCTCCCTGGAGCCCATGCACGGCTGGGGCGTCTCGGAGCGGATCCAGCGCATGTCCGACGACGTCCTGGAGGTGAACCAGGGCTCCCTCTATCCGGCCCTTCACCGCCTCACCCGGGAGGGATGGATCGAAGCCGAGTGGGGCACCACCGAGAACAACCGCCGCGCCAAATACTACCGGCTGACCCCGAAGGGCGAGCGGGCCCTGGCCACCGAGCGCGAGCACTGGGAGCGGCTCTCCAGCGCCGTGGATCGGGTCATGGCGGCGGCCGGCGCATGAGGGACGATCGCCGGGAGTCGCCGGGCACCGGAGGACCCGGGGCCCGAACGGGATACGGGAGGAGGTCCCGATGAGGTGGCTGTCCGAGATCCGCACCCGGCTCCGGGCCCTCTTCGGCCGGCAACGGCTGGAGGACGAGCTCGACGAGGAGCTGGCCTTCCACATCGAGAAGGAGGCCGAGAAGCTCGAGGCCGAGGGGATGGAGCCCGGCGAGGCCCGGCGGCAGGCCTTGATCCGCTTCGGCGGCGTCGATCGCTACAAGGAGCGGACCCGGGAGGCCTGGGGCACCCGCTGGCTCGAGGAGCTCTGGAGCGACGCGGGCTACGCCGTCCGTCAGCTCCTGCGGAGCCCCGGCTTCAGCGTGGTCGCTGGGTTGACCCTGGCCCTGGGGATCGCGGGCACCGCGGCGATCTTCAGCGTCGTCCAGGGGCTGCTGCTCCGCCCCCTCCCCTACGAGGAGGCCGAGCGGGTCCAGGTGTTCTGGATGCCCCAGTACTGGCGGGGCCAGGAGTACGACTTCGTCCGGGAGCGTGCCGAGGCCTTCCAGGACCTGGCCGCGTACGGCTACGACGGCTTCGCCCTCAGGAGCGAGTCCACCACCCGTCTCCTGGTCGGGGCGTCGGTCTCGGCGAACCTCTTCGACGTCCTGGGAGCCGAGGCCCGCCTCGGCCGGACCTTCCGCCGGGGCGAGGACCGTCCGGGCTCCGGGGGGGTCGTGGTCCTGAGCCACGGCCTCTGGCAGGGTGAGTACGGGGGGGATCCCGACGTCGTGGGCCGGCGGCTCACCGTGAACGGGAGCCCTGCCACGGTGGTGGGGGTGATGCCCGAGGACTTCTTCTTCCCCGAGCCCGACGTCCGGATGTGGCGGCCCCTGGACCTGGATCCGTCGGACCCGGCCTACGAGGGCAACGGGTGGCTCACCCTGGTGGGCCGCCTCGACGAGGGCGTGGGAAGCGCCCGGACCGACGCCGAGCTGGAGCGGCTCACCACGGCGCTGGCCGGCCGCTTCGACTACCCGGACTACGCCGACAAGACCCGGGGCGCCGCCCTCACGTCGATCCGCGAGGCGACCTTCGGCGAAGTCCGGACGCCCCTCGTGCTCCTCCTGGCCGCGGTGGGCGTCCTCCTGCTCATGGCGTGCGTGAACGTGGCGTCGCTGATGCTGGCCCGCATGTCGGACCGCAGGGAGGAGATGGCGATCCGGAGCGCCCTGGGAGCCGGACGGGCCCGGCTGGCTCGTCAGCTCCTCACCGAGACGGCCGTCCTCGGCCTCGTGGCCGGGGCCGTGGGCGCCGCCGCGGCCGCCCTCTCCTTCGACGCCCTCCTGAGCGTGCTCCCGCTGGGCGCGGGGAGCGGGCTCGGCTCCGGCTACGCCGGCATCCTCTCCCTGGACTGGAGCCTGGCCGGGGGCGCCCTCGCCCTGGCTCTCGGCGCCGGCGTGCTCGTGGGGCTGGCTCCGGTGCGGCGCCTGGGCGGGAAGCGGCCGGGAGACGCGCTCACCGGCGACAGGGGCGGCGGCGGACGGCCGGACGAGAACCGGCTCCAGGCCGCCCTGGTCGCCGCCGAGGTCGTCCTCGCCATGATCCTGGTCTCGGGCGCAGTCCTCCTGGCCCGGAGCGTGAGCGAGCTCCGTTCCGTGGAGCTCGGCTTCGAGAGCGAGGGAGTCCTGGCGGCGGACCTCTTCGTCGGCGGGGGCGACATGAGCGGCCAGGAGCGGGTGCGCTTCTTCCGGGAGGTGGTCCGGGAAGCGGGCTCCGTGCCCGGTGTCGAGGCCGCGGGCCTGATCAGTCGCCTTCCGGTGCGGGACCTGGGTGGGCAGGGACCGGTCCTTATCGCCAGCCGGCCGGAGCTGGTCGGCGACCGGGCTCCGAACTCGTATTGGCGCGGCGTGACCCCGGGCTACTTTCGGGCCCTGGGCGTTCGTACGCTCCGGGGCCGGGCCTTCACGGAAGCGGACAGGCTGGACGCCCCGGACGTGGCGATCGTGAACGAGGCTTTCGTGGAGGCGATGTGGCCCGAGGGGACCGACCCGATCGGCGAGCGGATCCGGTCCCTCGCTGCCGGAGGCACGCGAGGTGAATGGACAACCGTCGTCGGCGTGGCCGAGAACGTCCGGACCGTCGGACTCCGGGACCGGGTGCCTCCGGTCCTCTATCGCCCGTACGGTCAGCTCACCTCTGCGAGTCCCCGCACCGTCCTGGTGCTGAAGTCCTCCGGCGATCCGTCGCTCCTGGCTGGACCGGTACGATCTCTCGTGGGCCGGATGAGCCCCGGGGTCGCGGTGGCCCGGGCCACACCGATGTCCGATGTCGTCGAAGGCGCCATGAGCGACTCCCTCCGCCTCCGCCTCTTCCTGGGCTTCTTCGGAGCCGCGGCCCTGCTCCTGGGTGCCGTCGGCGTCTACGGGGTCGTCTCCTACTCCTTGAGCCGCCGGACCCGGGAATTCGGCGTCCGGATCGCCCTGGGCGCCCGGCCCGGGCGCCTGGCCCGGACGGTG
>CAZMPV010000106.1:0-8239 GCA_964567985.1 uncultured Gemmatimonadaceae bacterium | reverse complement strand
TGGCGCTTCTCGACGTAGCACACGGCTATGCCTTCGAAGCGCCGCCTTGCGCCTGGGCGGGCACCGCGGGTCAGAGGCCCGTGGTCCGCGCTCCCAACGCGGGCCGCTGTAGTTCTTGAACAGGCTTCTAGTCGTCCAGCGCGACCCTCCGGAGCCGGTTCGCGTTCGAGACGACCGTCACCGAGCTGAAGGCCATGGCCGCCTCGGCGATCACCGGGTGCAGGAGGCCCAGGACCGCCACAGGGATGGCGACCACGTTGTAGGCGTAGGCCCAGAAGAGGTTCTGGCGGATCTTCCGGAAGGTGGCCCGGGAGAGGCGGACGGCCCGGACCACGGCCGTGGGCTCTCCCCTGACCAGGGTCACGTCGGCCGACTCGATGGCGATGTCGGTGCCGGTGCCGATGGCGATGCCCACGTCCGCCTGCTTCAGCGCCGGGGCATCGTTGATCCCGTCGCCCACCATGGCCACCCGCTTTCCCTCGGACTGGAGGCTCCGGACCTCCTCCACCTTCCGGTCCGGGAGGACCTCGGCCAGGACCCGGTCGATGCCCACCTCGCCGGCGATCGCCCGGGCGGTGCGCTCGTTGTCTCCCGTGACCATGACGGTCTCGAGACCCATCCGGCGGAGCGCGGCCACGGCTTCGGCGGCGTCGTCCTTGAGCCGGTCGGCCACCGCGACGATCCCGGCCGCCGCCCTGTCCACCGAGACGAACATGGCGGTCTTCCCCTCGTCCTCCAGGGCGCGCCGGGCTTCGTCCAGCTCTCCGATCTCGACCCCGGACTCCTCCATCCAGCGGGCGCTCCCGACCCGGACGTCCCGGCCGTCGATCCGGGCCCGGACGCCCCGGCCGGTCTCCGAGGCGAAGTCGTCGGCGCTCGGGAGCTCGAGCCCCCGCTCCCGGGCTCCTTCCACCATCGCCCGTCCCAGGGGGTGCTCCGAGCCGACCTCGACGGCGGCCGCCGTCCGGAGCAGCTCGTCGTCGTCCCACCCGTCGGCGGGACGCAGGTCGGTCACGCCGGGCTCTCCCCGGGTGATCGTGCCCGTCTTGTCCAGGACGACCGTGTCCACGTCCCGGAGGGTCTGGATCGCTTCGCCGGAGCGGATGAGGATCCCGTTCTCGGCTCCCTTCCCCGTCCCGACCATGAGGGCCGTGGGGGTGGCCAGCCCCAGGGCGCATGGGCAGGCGATGACCAGCACCGCGATGGCGGCGAAGACGGCCAGGGAGACCCGGTCCAGGCCGGGGTCCACCCAGGGGACGAACCCCGAGGCCCACTCGGCCACCGCCCGGCCGGCGTCGGGGAACACGAGCCAGGCGAGCAGGGTGCCCGCCGCCAGCCCCAGGATCGTGGGCACGAAGATCCCGGTCACCCGGTCCGCGAACTGCTGGATGGGCACCTTCGTCGCCTGGGCCTCCTCGACCATGCGGACCACGTTGGCCAGGAAGGTGTCCTCGCCGACGCCGGTCGCCCGGATCCGGAGCACGCCCTCCTGGTTCACGGTGGCGCCGATCACCTCGTCGCCCTCGGACTTCTCGACGGGCATCGACTCGCCGGTGGCCAGGGACTCGTCCACCGAGCTGTGCCCCCCCACGACCTCCCCGTCGGCCGGGATCTTCTCGCCGGGCCGCACGACCATGACGTCGCCCACGGCGACCTCGTCGATGGGCACCTCGACCTCCTCCCCGTCCCGGAGGATCCGGGCCGTCCGGGCCTCCAGGGAGAGGAGCTTCTGGATCGCCGACGAGGTACGCCCCCGGGCCTTCGTCTCGACGTACCGGCCCGTGAGGTGGAAGGCCATGATCATGGCCGAGACGCCGGCGTAGTTCAGGAGCCGGGGAAGCAGCCCCAGATCGTGGCCCACGGCGACGAAGCCGGTGACGAAGGCGGCCGTCGTCCCCATGGCGATCAGGGCGTCCATGTTGGGGTGACCCCGGAGGAGGCTCCGGAAGCCGCCGACCACGGTCTCCCGTCCCCAGACCAGGAGGACCGGGGCGGCCAGGGCCAGCATCCCCAGGTCGTAGATCAGCTCGCTGGGCCAGGCGGTCCCGGCGACCATCTCCGGGATCATCCAGAGGACGATCGGGACGGTCAGACCCCACGTCCACCACATCTTCCGGCGGGCCCGCTCGAGCTTCTCCTCGTCCTCCCGGAGCCGGCGGCGCTCCCGCTCCGCTCGGCTCTCCCGGGCCTCGGAGCGCCGCTCCCGGACCGAGTACCCCGCCCGGGAGACCGCCTCGACCAGCTCGTCGACTCGGACCGCTCCCTCGTCGTACTCCACCGACGCCGACTCGGTGGGCAGGCTCACCGTCGCGCTCCGCACGCCCTTCACCGCGGCCAGGGCCTCCTCCACCGTCCGGACGCAGGCTGCGCAGTGCATGCCCTCGATCTCCAGCGTCTCCCGGACCGGGCCTTCTCCGGCCTCCAGCTCGTAGCCGACGTCCTCCACGGCGCGCGCCAGCTCGGCCGAGTCCACCTCCCCATCGTCGAACTCGACCGACGCCGACTCGGCGGCCAGGTTCACGCTGGCCGCCCGGACCCCCTCGACCCCGGCGAGGGCCTGCTCCACCGTCCGGGCGCAGCCGGCACAGTGCATCCCCCCGACGCGGAAGGTCCGCCGTCTCTCGTCTCCGTCCCGGGTCCCGGGATCGGCTACCGCTGTGGTCTCGTCCGCCATCGTCGACTCTCTCCGGACGTCAGACGTCCTATTTCATGTATCGGGACACCAGTTCCACGATCTCCTCCCGGACCTGCTCGGCCGAGCGCCCGCCCTCGGTGATGGCCCGGGTGGCGCAGCGATCCAGGTGGTTCGAGAGGAGCTTCCGCTCCACGGACCGGAGCGCGGAGCGCACGGCCGCGAACTGCTGGAGGATCTCCGGGCAGTAGCGCTCCTCCTCGATCATGCGCCCCAGGCCCTTCACCTGGCCGCCGATGCGGGAGAGTCGCTGCCGGAGGTCGGCCTTCGTCTCCTCGGCGATCCCCATGGCGTGGGGCGGGGCCTCCTTGCTCGTCGTGTCGGGCATCCGCGGCTCCTTTCCGGTCCGTTCTCCCTGCTGGCACCTTTATACTATACCCGGGTAGGGTATGTTCCGCCAGCCCGATCGCGTCGCCCGGGGCGAGCTCGACGCGGGAACGGAGGCCGTTGGCCGCCGTATCACGCAGGTGCCGGACGGAGTACCGCGATCGTGCCGGAAAGCGAATCACGAACGACGGAGCGTGACGACATGCCTGCGACGGAGATCCCCTACGGAAGCAAGAGGACGCTGGAGGTGTCCATCGACGAAGCCGACCGCCGGATCCGGGAGGAGCTGGAGAAGGAGGGCTTCGGAATCCTCACCGAGATCGACGTGAAGGAGACGCTGAAGAAGAAGCTGGACGAGGACTTCCGGCCCTACCGGATCCTCGGGGCGTGCAATCCGCCCCTGGCTCTCCAGGCCCTGACCGAGGAGACGGACATCGGTCTCCTCCTTCCCTGCAACGTCGTCGTCTACGAGGGAGACGACGAGGAGACGTCGGTGGTGGCGATCCTGGATCCGGTGGTCCAGCTCGGCGTCACCGGCTCCGAGGAGCTCGAGCCCCTGGCCCGGGAGGTCCGGGAGCGCATGGAGCGGGCCCTGGCCGCGGTCTGAGGGCGGGGCGGGCGGCGGGCCTCAGTCGAAGGCGCCGCTGAAGTAGGCGAAGACCAGGAGCCCGACGACGATCAGGGCCACGGTCCCCCACATGACCAATTTCCGGACCGTCATGCTCTCAGCGTTCACCGCGCTGACCGCCGACGCCTCGAGCCCGCCGGATCCCCGGCGGATCCCCGAGAGCTCGGAGAGGTTCTTCAGGAGGCTCCGGAGGCGCTCCTCCAGCTCGCCCGGGTTCTCGGGCTTGGTGATGAAGTGGTTCCCTCCCAGGCCGTAGCTCCGGGCCATGTCCTCGTCCCGGTCGGAGGAGGTCAGCACCGCGATCGGGATGCGCCGGAGCTCGGCGTCGCCCTTGAGCGCCTCCAGGACCTCGTGACCGCCCCGGCCCGGCATCTTGAGGTCCAGGAGCAGGAGGTCGGGGCGCACCTCCTCCACCAGGTCGAGGGCCTCGTCGCCGTTCCGGGCCCGGTGCACCTCGGCGGGAATCGACGACGCGCGATCCACCGCGCGCTCGATCAGGAGCGCGTGGTCGTCGTTGTCCTCGGCCAGGACCACCACCCAGCGGTCCTTTCCGCCCTGCCTGTCCGCGTTCACGGGATCGGCCTCTCCTCTCGGGCGTCCGTGACGATCACCGCGTCCATACCCGTACCCCGGAGGCGGTCCCGGAGGTCACGGGCGGCGCTCCGGTCCGGGAAGTGGCCGGCCCGGACCCGGACCAGCTCGCTCCCCTCGACGCGTACGAGGCGCACGTCGAATCCTTCTTCCCGGGCCTCTTCAGCCACGATCCGGGCCCGCTCCACGGTGGAGAAGGCGCCGAGCTGGACCGCTACCGGAAGATCGGGAGCGTCGAACCGGTCGGCCACCATCTGCCGGACCGGCGCCTCCTCTTCCGCCTCCAGCTCGACCGTGTCGGGGGGCTCCGGGGTCGTGGTGTCCGTCCGGGCCCGGCTCACGGCGTCGCGGTGCTCGTCGAGCCACCGCCGGGCCTCGAGCTGCTCGGGGGTGTCCGGGTACTCCTGGACGAGCTGCTCGTAGTGGCCGGCCGCCTCGAGGGTCCTCTCCCGAGCTTCCGCCGCCTGGGCCAGCCGGTGGAGCGCCCGGGCCGCGTAGCGCCCTCCCGGGTACTCCAGGACGAGGCGCTGGTAGTCCCGGAGCGCCTGAGACGGATCCACCGTCAGTACGCCCCGCAGCCAGAGGCCGTGCTGCCGGTCCTGGCGATCCGCCTGGCCCCAGCGGGTATCCCACCACTCCTGGAGCTCCTGCCGGGCCTGGGCGATCCGGCCGTCCGCGACGAGGGTGTCGACCCTTCGCAGCTCGGGGGGCTCCTGGGCTGCGGCGCCGGCCCCGACCAGGAGCGCCGCCGCGACGGTCACGGCCCACGACCCCGGCGCCCGCCGCCCCCGAGACCTCACGCAGCGTCCTCCCGGGCCCGGGCCATGAGACCCAGGAGCCACTCTTCCAGGACCGTCTCGTCCGGGAGCGACGAGGACTTCAGCAGCCGGTCCACCCGCCGGAGCCCGACCAGGGCTTCCTCGAGCTCCGCCCCGCTCCAACCCCCGGCCTGCCGGGCGAGCTTGCCGGCGAGCCAGCCCCGGATGTGGTGGGGAAGGACCTCCTCCAGCGCCCGCTTGCCGCCCTCGGCTCCGACCCCCAGCCGCAGGAGGTGGGTGCCGAGGCCGATCGTGAGGCCGACCCCCGACTCGCCCTGGCCCAGGAGCGTCCGGAGTCCCTCGAGCGCGTCGTTGAAGCGCCGTTCGCCCACCAGGTCGAACCACTGCCACCGGTCCTGCTCGGGGAGGCGGGTGCCGGCGGCCTTCACGTCGTCGAGCCCGATGGTCCCGGCGTCTCCCGCCAGGCTGGCCAGCTTGTCGAGCTCCTGGGCCAGGACCCCCAGGTCGGTGCCGAGCCCCCCGCCCAGGGCCCGGGCCGCCTCCTCGTCCATCTCCATTCCGTGCTCGGAGCGAGCCCGCTCCATGAGCCACCCCGGAACGTCGTTGGCCGACACGGCCGGGAACTCCACGTCCAGGGCGTGCTTCTTCAGGTCCTTGTAGAAGCGGGCGCTCGAGCCCGAGGGGATCGACGCGACGAGGATCAGGGCCAGGCCCGGCGGTGGATCCTCGGCCGTGCCCACCAGGAGCTCCCGGGCCCGGGAGCTCGACGCCAGGGCCTCGGTCTCCCGGAGGAGCACCACCCGCCACTCGGCCATCATGGGCGGGGTGGCCAGGATCGACGCCAGCTCCTCCACCTCGACCTCGCCGCCCCGGAGAGGGTCGTGGTTGAAGTCCCGGGTGGAGGGGTCCAGGTGCTCCTCGACCAGGGCCCGGGCGGCCTCGGCCTTCCGGAACTCGTCCTCGCCGTGGAGAAAGAAGACGCCGCCTTCGGCCTGGCCGGAGAGCGCCGGAGGGAGTCCGGCGCTCACGGGGTGATCCTCGCGCCGGACGGCGTCGCCGATGCGGTGGATATGTGGGCGGAGCTGGTCACGCCCCTGAAGAAAGCGCTCCCGCGCTCCCTAATCAAGACCGCTCCGGAGGCCGGTGGCCGCCGGATATCGCCGCTGGAGGGCGGAGTACTCGTAGAGGAGCGAGGTCGGGTTCCGGAGAAGCGCGGGATCCTCGAAGGTCCGGCGAGCGCGGATCCGGAAGAATACGGCGGGAGGCACCGAGAGGGACGGGCGGGCCGCGGGCGCCGGCTCGGAGACGACGATGGCCGGCATGCGAACCTCGGGCACGGAGTCCCGGAGGGTCGGGCTCCAGGCCATGGCGACCAGCAGGGCGGCGAGGCCCACCGCGGCGGCGAGGCTCGCACCCGAGGCGTCCGACGACGCATCGACGGACCGGCCGCTCCTGGACTCGAAGACGAGCCGCTCCCGCACCCGGTCCCGGAAGTCGTCGTCGACGCCGACCGGGGCCAGGCTCCGGAGCCGCTCGACGCCCTCCTCCACCACGTCCCGGTAGCGGCGACAGGCGTCGCAGCCCCGGAGGTGGGCCTCGGCTCTCGCTCGCTCCTCCGGGGCCATGAGCCCGTCGTAGTACTCGGAGAAGCGGGCCAGGAATCGGGAACAGTTCATCGAGAGTGGCGGGTCTCGCCCCGGAAGCCGCGCCCCTCGGGGCGATCGACCTCCTGTGTCGGAACGGATGGGTGTGCTCTCGGTGTCCTACCGGAGGTGGGCGGCGAGGGTTCCCGCCAGGGTCCTCGGCCTATTTGATCATCGGGGCGATGATGCGGGCGAAGTTGTTCCTGGCCCGGTTCAGCCGGCTCTTCACCGTGCCCAGGTTGCAGTCCGTGATCTCGGCGATCTCGTCGTAGCTCTTCCCCTCCATCTCCCGGAGCACGAAAACGATCCGGTGGTGCTCGGGGAGCTCCTCCACGGCCTTCTCCACCGTCTCCTTCAGGTGCCGCTTCCGGTAGAGGTCGTCGGGAAGATAGCGGACGTCCTCCCACTCCAGGGGCCGGTGGTCCGCGTCCCAGTTCTTCTTGATCGTCTGGAAGAGGACCAGGGGGTTCCGGGACCGGTTCCGGAGCTCGTTCTTCGCGAGGTTCCCGGCGATCGTGTAGATCCAGGTCGAGAACTTCTTCGACTGGTCGAAGCGGTGCAGATGCCGGTAGACCCGGACGAACGTCTCCTGGACCAGGTCCTGGGCCCGGTGCCGGTCGCCGATCATCCGGTAGACGAAGTTCACCAGCCGGCCGTCGTAGCGGTCCATGAGCTCGCCGAAGGCCCGCTCCTCGCCGTCGAGGAACGCCTGGACGACGTCGCTGTCCGAGAGCGTGCCCAGCTCCTGCCGGATCGCCCGGGCGCTCCCCTCGGGGAACGTCTCCGGCTGATCCTCTATGGCGTCGGTCCGTGGAGCGCCCATGGCGCCCTCCTCGGTTCGGGTTCTCCTGTCCCGGGAGCCGCGATCGGTCCCGCACCCTTCTTAGATGCACGATGCGTGCCCGGGGTTCGCCCCGGGTTTCCGGCCCCTCGGGCCCGGAATCGTCCACTTCAGGGGACAGATCCGCCTCCGAGGGGGACACGTCCCGGGAGGTCGGCCCTCAGGGCCCCCCTTCCTTCTTCGCGCCGGCACCCAGGACGAAGGCGGCGGCGTAGAGGATCGTGGCCACGCTCTTCCCGTCCACGATCTCCCCGTCCCGCACCATCTCCAGCGCTCGGGAGAAGGGCACTCCCACCAGCTCCAGGAACTCGTCCTCGTCGTGGCGGGCGTCGCCCTCGGTCAACTCCCGGGCCACGTAGAGCCGGATCACCTCGTCGCAGAACCCCGGGGTCGTGTAGATCTCGGTCATGTAGTCCAGGGACCCGGCCCGGAAGCCGGTCTCCTCTTCGAGCTCCCTCCGGGCGCAGTCCTCCCAGTCGTCGTCCCCGGCGTCGGGCATCCCCGCGGGCACCTCGTAGAGGTAGCCGCCGGAAGCGTAGCGGTACTGCCGCAACAGGAGGACCTCCGGATCCTCCTCGTCCGGGTCGCCGAGAAGCGGGAGAACCGCCGACGCGCCGGCGTGGCGCACCATCTCCAGCTCCCCTTCGGAGCCGTCGGGGAACCGGACCCGGTCCACCGACAGCTTCACGATCCGGCCGTCGTAGACGGGCTCGGACGCGAGCCTCCGGGGCTCGTCGT
>CAZMPV010000105.1:0-8281 GCA_964567985.1 uncultured Gemmatimonadaceae bacterium | reverse complement strand
GCAAGATCCGGGTTGAAACCGGTCCCGGGCCGGGTATCTTCCTGCCCGATGTCCACGTCGCGCTCTTCTCCGACCGACCCCGCCGGCGGCGCTCCGCCGCCGGAGACCGCACCCCTCGAGCCGGACGCCTCGCCGCCCTCCGCCGCCCTCGTGGCCGCGGCGCTCCTCTCCCTCTACCTGATCTGGGGCTCCACGTACCTGGCGATCCGCTTCGCCGTGGAGACGATCCCCCCCTTTCTGTTGGCGGGGGTGCGCTTCCTGGTGGCGGGCGCCGTCCTCTACGGCTGGGCCCGGGCCCGGGGCGTGCCCCGGCCGGACGCCCGGAGCTGGCGGAGCGCGGCGGTGGTGGGGGTCCTCCTCTTCGTCGTCGGCAACGGCGGGGTGGTGTGGGCCGAGCAGTACGTCCCCTCGGGCCTGGTGGCGCTCCTGGTGGCCACCACGCCGCTCTGGATGGTGCTCATGGAGTGGCTCGCGGGGCGGAGCGGGCGGCCGGGGCCCTGGCTCGTGGCCGGGATCCTCTGGGGGCTGGTCGGGGTCGGCCTCCTCGTGAGCACCGAGGAGGTGGGCGCGGGCAGCCCGGAGGACCTCGTGGGCGGGATCGCCGTCCTCGTCGGCGCGGTGGCGTGGTCGGCGGGGGCGATCTACTCCCGGCACGCGCCGCTGCCGTCGTCCCACAGGATGAGCGCCGGGATCCAGATGCTGGTGGGAGGCGCCATGTTCTTCGTCGTCGCCCTCCTGGCCGGGGAGCCGGGCCGCCTCGAGCCGGCGGCGGTGTCGGCCCGGTCCCTCCTCTCCCTGGCCTACCTCGTGGTCCTGGGCTCGATCGTCGCCCTGAGCGCCTTCTTCTGGCTCATGCGGGTCTCCACGCCGGCCCGGGTCTCGACCCACGCCTACGTCAATCCGGTCGTGGCCCTCTTCCTGGGATGGGCCCTGGCCGACGAGCCGATCGGCCCCCGGACCCTCGTCGCCGCCGGCATCATCCTCTCGGCCGTGGTCCTCATCACCGTCCGGGGCGGGCCCCGGCGGCGCTCGCAGCCGGCCGGGGACTGACGCCGGCGACCCCTGCCGCCGGAACGAGACGACGTTAGAATTCCAGCGAGCGCCTTCGCGCCGGACCCCGGCTCCCGGGATCCGGACCCACATCCTGCCTACCGAGACCGGATGACCCCCTCCGCACCCCAGCTTCCCGACTCCCTCCAGGAATCGGCCGCCCGGGCCGCCGACAGCGTGGCCATGGGCGTCGGCGAGTGGATCCGGATGAACCTGGGGCTCGGCGTGGACGCCCAGATCAAGGTCCTTCTCTCCGTGCTGGCGGTGGTCGCCGTCTGGTTCCTCCGCCGCCTCGTCGTCTCGATCGTGGAGCGGCGGGTCGACGATCCCCGGGTCCGCTACCAGTGGTCGAAGGTGACGGCGTACGTGGCGTTCGCCCTCGGGGTCCTCTTCGTCACCCAGATCTGGCTCGAGGCGCTCCGCCAGCTCGGCACGTTCCTGGGCCTCCTCTCCGCCGGCCTCGCCATCGCCCTCCGGGACCCGGTCTCGAACCTCGCCGGGTGGGCGTTCATCCTCTGGCGGGATCCCTTCGAGCTCGGCGACCGCATCCAGATCGGCACCCACACCGGCGACGTGGTGGACGTCCGCCTCTTCCAGTTCTCGATCCTGGAGGTGGGCAACTGGGTCGCCGCCGACCAGAGCACCGGCAGGGTCATCCACGTCCCCAACGCCCGCCTCTTCACCGAGCCCCTGGCCAACTACACGGCGGAGTTCGACTTCGTCTGGCACGAGCTGCCGGTGCTGATCACCTTCGAGAGCGACTGGAAGAAGGCGAAGGAGATCCTCAACGCGATCGTGACCGACGTGGCCTCCGACGCCGTGGACGAGGCCCGGGAGGCGGTGAAGAGCGCGTCCCGGAGGTACCTCATCCACTACGGCCACTTCACGCCGATCGTCTACACGTCGGTGGACGCCAGCGGGGTCGTCCTCACCCTGCGCTTCCTCTGCCGGACCCGGAGCCGCCGGGGGCTCGCGGAGGCGATCTGGGAGCGGATCCTCGACGCCTTCGGCGAGGAGCCGGAGATCGACCTGGCGTATCCGACCCGGCGGGTGTTCCAGAACCCGGTGGAGGGCAAGCCGGCGATCCGGGCGCCGGTTCAGCAGCAGCCGCTCCGGCCGCCCCAGGCCCACGGCGACGAGGAGGACCGCTAGAAGCCTGTTGAAGAACTACAGTGGCTCGCACCCTTCTTGACCTCCCTCGCGCCGCCGTCCTACGTTCAGGCCGACAACACGACATCAGCGCGGGCGAGGCACTCGGAAGCCGGTGAGAGTCCGGCGCGGCCCCGCCACTGTGAGAGGCCCGGCTTCGGCCGGAAGCACGCCCCCTCGATAGGCCACTGGGACTCCGGTCCCGGGAAGGCGAGGACGGCAGCCTCGAGCCAGGAGACCTTCTCGTCCGCCCGAACCCAGGCACTCTTCGAGGGCGAGAGGTGCGGGTGTCTCATTCTCCCTCCCCATCATCGACGCGCCGGGCGCGGCTCTTCCGGGCCGCGACACGGCACCTGGCCGCGCTCCTCTGCGCGGTGTCCGTCCTCGTCCCCCGTCCCCTCGACGCCCAGTGGCCCGGTGAAATCCGGGGCCGCGTCGTCGACGAGCTGAGCGGCGACGGTGTTCCGGGCGCCGACGTCTTCGTCCCCTCCCTGGCCCGAAGCGTCGAGACCGGGGCCCGGGGCGGGTTCCACCTCCGGGGCCTCGAGCCGGGACACGTCCGCCTCCGGGTCTCCGCGCTGGGGTACGCGGACAGATTCCTCCGGGTCGAGGTCCGCAACGGCCGGGTGAGCGAGCCGGTGGTCCGGCTGACTCCGACGGCTCTGGCCGTCCGGGGCGTCGAAGCCGAGGCCCGCGGGCCCGCCGACCCCTCCGCCGACGTCGTGGAGGGCGCCGAGCTGGACCGGTCCGCGGCCGTCACCCTCGGTGGGCTGGTGGAAGGGGTTCCCGGGCTGGTCGTGAGGCGCCGGGGCGCCGGTGGCGGCGAGACGGTCTCGATCCGGGGGAGCGACGCCGACGAGGTCCTGGTGCTCGTGGACGGGGCCCCGCTGAACGACCCCGTCACCGGGGAGGCCGACCTCTCCACGGTTCCGGCTTCCACGGTCGAGCGGATCACGGTGGTCCGGGGCGCCCGCTCGGCCCGCTACGGGGCCCGAGCCCAGGCCGGCGCGGTGTTGGTGGAGACCCGGGCGGCCGACCTTCCGACCGCCGTGGAGTTCTCCGGGGGCTCCCTGGGCCGCGTGGGCGGGCGGGGAGAGGCGTCGAGCGCCGTGGCGGGCGTCCGTCTCGGCGGAGCCGTCTCGGCGGAGTCGGTGGACGGCTCCTTCCGCTTCCAGAAGCCCGACGAGGTGGGGGGCGGGACGGCCCGGCGCCGGAACGCGGACCGGATGCGGGCCGGTGCGACCGCCACCCTGGCGACGGAGATGGCGGGGGGGGAGCTCTCCGTGCGGGCCGGTGCCGAGACGCTGGAGCGCGGGATTCCCGGAAAGAGCTTTGCGCCCTCGGATGCCGCCCGCCAGGAGATGCGCCGGGCCCGGGCCTCGGCCCGCTGGAGCGGTCCGGCCCCGATGGGGCGCCTGGACGCCTCGGCCTACGGCGTGCTCCAGCGGGTCCGCTTCCGGGATCCGGCGCCCCCTCTGGGGATCCCCTACGACGACCGCACCGACCTGGAGCGAGCCGGCCTCCGGTTGGAGCTGGAGGAGGGCCTCGACGCCGGGTGGCTCGCCCCGGTGGAAGGCGGCCTCGAGCTCGACCACACCCGGGTCCGATCCGACGCCCTCGAGGAGGGGGGCTCGCCGGCCCGCACCGACGCGGCGGTCTGGGCCCGGGGGGGCGCGGTCGGTGAGGAGCTTCCCGGCCGGCCCCGCCTCGACGGGGCGCTCCGGCTCCACCGGGACGCGGCCCTGGACGGGTGGCGCTGGAGCCACGACGTGACCCTCTCCGCCCGGGCCGGCGGGCTCCGGGCACACCTCGGCCACCGGAGCGCCTACAGCCCCCCCACCCTGGGTGATCAGTTCTTCCGGGAGGGGGTGGGCGTGCGGCCGAACCCGGACCTCAGGGCCGAGCGGATCCCCTCCGAGGTGGAGCTGGACCTCTCCTGGTCCGGGGAGCTCGGCGGTCTTCCCCTGGAGATTGGGGGAGCGGCCTGGGACGGAGACGTCCGGGGCATGATCGTCTGGGCCCCGGACTTCCGCTTCGTCTGGAGCCCGAGGAACGTGGACGTGAAGCGGCGGGGTGCCGAGGCCCGGCTCCGGATCCGGGACCCGGCCAGGGGCCTCGCCTTCCGGGGCAGCGTCTCCCGGGCCCGCATCGTCTACGACCGGCCCGGCCCGGACACCGTCCAGGTCCGCTACCGGCCCCGGCACACGGCGACCCTGGCCGCCGGCTGGGACGGCCCGTTCCACCACCTGGGGCTCGAGGCCCGCTACCTGGGGACCCGCTACCCCGTCCCGGCGCCGGTGAACGCTCTGCCGCCCCTCTGGACCGTGGACCTGGATCTCCACCGGGACTGGCGCCTTTCCGGGTGGACGATCCGGACCGGGGCGGCGGTCCGGCGCCTCCTCGGCGAGACCGGCTCCTTCTTCTTCGGCTTCCCGGAGCCCGGCCGGACCGTGCGGGTCTCCGTGGAGGTCCGTCCCCCCGGATAGGGTCGGGCGCCGCCCGGATCGACGACCGCAGACTCACGAGCTCACGCCAGAAAACCGAAAGGATTTCCGAATGACGACCACGACGACCACCCCCGACCCGACCCGCACCCCGGCGGCGGGCTCCAGCCGACTCGCCCGCTTCCTGCTCCTGCTCCTCCTGGCCGTGGTGCCGGCGGCGTGCGGGGACGACGATCCCACCGGCCCGCCGGAGGGGGCGGACACGAAAGTGGTCGAGACCGGCGTGATCGTGAACAGCATCGACCTCACGCTGACCCTCTTTCCGGTGGACTCCGCCACCTCGACCCGGACCGTGGAGCTCGGTCCCGACGGCAGCCCGGTGGGCGTGGCGACCCGGGGCGGGACCGCCGTGGTGCCCATGGGGACCGTGCCGGCCGCCCGGGTGGTCGACCTGGCGTCCGGCGAGGTCCTGCGCACGGCCTCCCTGCCGGAGGGGTCCGGAGCCACCGGGGTCGCCTTCGCCAACGACTCGATCGCCGTCGTGGCGAACCCGAACCTGAACACGGTCTCGCCCGTGAACGTCCGCAGCGGTACGGCCGGCGAGCAGATCCAGGTGGGCACCTTTCCCCAGGCCGTCGTCGCTTTCGAGGGCCGGATCTTCGTGATCAACGCCCGGCTCGGGCCCGACTTCCAGCCGGAGGGCCCGGGCACGATCACCGTGCTCTCCTCGTCGCTGGCCGTGGTGGACTCCGTGACCCTCTCCGGCGAGAACCCGACGGGCGGCGCCTTCGGATCGGACGGCATGCTCTACGTGGTGAACAGCGGGCGCTTCGGGAAGGCCAGCGGCTCGCTCTCCGTCGTCGACCCCGGACGGCTGGAGGAGGTCGAGCACCACGACGGCTTCGGCGAGTTCCCCGGTTCGCCGACCTACGGGCCGGACGGGCGCCTCTACGTGCCGTCGTTCTCCTTCGGAACGGCGATCTGGGACCCGGACTTCGACGCCTTCATCCGGGGGCCCGACAACGCGGTCGCGCCCGCGGGCGTTCCATCCACGCCGGCGGTCGGCTTCGACGCGGCGGGCCGGCTCTACGCCACGTCGCCCACCTGCTCGGAGCCGACGGTCGCCTACCGGATGACCGCTTCCTTCGAGGTGGACGTGGAGATCCCCGCCGGGACCTGTCCGGTGGACATCGCCTTCACCGCGGTGGAGAGGTGAGCCCGGCCGGCGGGTCGCGTCCCGCCGGTTTCGACGTCCTTGTTCCGCCTCCTTCCTGAAAATACGTTACGGTCCGCCGAGCGGGCGGGGCTTCCCCCGGGGACCCCGTCCGGTCGGCCGCGCCGCCCCCGGAAGGAGAGAGGGACCTGGCAGGGATGAAGCACTACCTCGATTACGCCGCGACGTCCGCCGTGCGTCCCCAGTGCGTCGTCGACGCGGTCTCCCGCTTCCTCTCGGACGTGGGCGCCACGCCGGGTCGGGGAGGCCACTCCCTGTCGGTCGAGGCGGGCCGGATGGCCTTTCGATGTCGACGCGCCCTCGCGAAGCTCCTCGACCTTCCCGGCGATCCGGGTCGGATCGCCTTCATGCAGAACGCCACCCACGCCCTGAACACCGCCCTCTGGGGCACCCTCCGCTCCGGCGACACCGTCGTCATCAGCGAGTACGACCACAACGCGGTCCTCCGACCCGTCCATCGGATCCACCAGGAGCGGGACGTGACCGTCCGGTCGATTTCCGGTGCCCCGGACGGCTCGGTCGACTTCGACGAGGCGGTTCGGCTCCTGGAAGGTGCCCGGCTCCTGGTCGTCAACGCGGCGTCGAACGTCCTGGGCACCCGGCTTCCCCTGGAGGAGCTGGCCGGGCTGGCCCACGACGCCGGTGCCCTCGTGCTCCTGGACGCGGCCCAGTCCGCCGGGCATCTGGCGGATCGTCCGGCCCGGGCCGGCGCCGACATGGTCGCCTTCACCGGGCACAAGGGACTGCTGGCGCCCCAGGGCACGGGGGGACTCTGGCTCCGGGAGGGCCTGGAGCTGGAGCCGCTGCTGACCGGGGGAACCGGAGGCGACTCCTCCCTCAGGGAGATGCCCCCGGCCTATCCGGACCACCTGGAGGCGGGGACGGGCAACGCGCCGGGCATGGCCGGACTCCTGGCCGGGGTCGAGTTTCTGCTGGAGAAGGGGGTCGAGTCCTTCCACGCCCGGGAGTCCGAGCTCAAGGCGAGCCTCCGGGACGGATTGGAACAGATTCGCGGCGTCCGGGTCCTTTCACCGTCGGCGCCGGAGGGCGTCGGCGTGGTCACGATCGTCGCCGACGACGTCGATCCGGCCACGCTCGCCAGCGAGCTGGATCGGGAATGGGGTGTGATGACGCGCCACGGACTCCACTGCGCGCCGGAGGTGCACCGGCTTCTGGGCACCTCGAAGACCGGCGCGGTCCGCTTCTCCCTGGGATGGGCCTCGAGCTCGGAAGACGTCGAGCAGGCGATCCGGGGCGTGGACGCGATCGTGGGGGCGGCGACCGTGGCGACGTCCTGACCCCCCGCTTCCACTGCGAGACTTCCCGGGCGGGCCGGCCCCGACGCCCGATCCCGCCCGACGCTTCCAATCCATGAAATCGACGGTTCGATGCGGCTCTTCATCGCCCTGAACATTCCGGAAGACGAGAAGGAGAGGATCCACCAGGCGGTGGTGCCCCTTCGCCAGGCGAACCTGCCGGTCCGGTGGGTGGACCCGGAGAACTACCACGTGACGCTCAAGTTCCTCGGCGACGTCCGGGACGAGGCGGTGGCCGGGATCAGGGCCGCCGTCAACGAGGTGGCGGCGAAGACGGACCCGTTCTCCGTGGATCTGGGCGGCTTCGGGGCGTTCCCGACGATCCGGCGTCCCCGGGTCATCTGGATGGGCGTCGAAGCGAATCCGGCGCTGCGCTGCCTCAAGCAGGACGTGGAGTGGGCCCTCACCGACGAGGGCTTCGACCGGGAGACCCGGGCCTTCCATCCCCACCTGACGCTGGGCCGGGCCGAGGAGGAGGGCGCCGGGGTCTTCCGGGGCCTCGACGAGATGGCGTCGAGCCTCTCCTACGACGGGGGCTTCGACGTGAACACGGTGGATCTCATGCGGAGTCGACTGGGCAAGGACGGGCCCAGCTACTCCCTCCTGAACGAGAGCGAGCTGGGGATCGCCGACGGCTGAGGCCCCGGCGCTCCCCAGATCCCGGCTCCGGAGCCACGGCGAGCACCGATGGGATGGCTTCGCGGCTGCTTCGGATTCGTTCTCCTGGCCGGCGTGGTCCTGGCATCCGCCTACGGCGGATGGCGCTGGGGTGACCCCCTCTTCTCCGGGCTCGGCCCGGAGGCCGGGGAGACGGCGGCCACCGGGGAGGCACCCGAACCCGAGCTGGCCCAGCGGACCCTGGAGCGCGTGGACGCCCTCGGGAGCGGCGGATCGGATTCGGAGGACGACGGGGAGCTGGCCCTGAGCCAGGCCGAGATCGCCAGCGTGATCCGCTACGGGGCCCCGGACGTCCTTCCTCACTGGGTCGTGGAGCCGGCCGTCGAGCTCCGCTCCGGACGACTGCGCCTCAGCTTCCGGGTCGCGGTATCGGAGGTTCCCCCGGTTCCGGAGCTGGAGCGGATCCTGGG